>JAKAAL010000612.1 GCA_021802375.1 Bacillota bacterium
AAAGTGAGGAAGAAGAACTGGAACGGATCCAGAATGCGCTGAAAAAATCGGATTGGTTCCTGAACGCCAATCAATGCCCTTGTGTTGATCCTGTATCATTTGAACGCGAGTTCGGAAAACTTGAACTGGCGGTAAAACGCAGATGGGTAGAAGTGGGCTGGTTATTACGAGCTACCGATGACCGGCATTTCACACAGAAACAGTCGCGGCATGGCCGGGTTCAACGGGTGTACGTGTTCGCTCCTGAAATCGTTGCACCACCGGAGCAAGAACGAAGCGACGCGCAGGCCGGCTTAGATGCCCTGGCCGAAGCGGAGTCGGAGGTAATTCACGATCTGAACGCGAAGTCACAACTGCTGCCGAACTGAAAATGTAGCTGTCGATGCCCCGGCCGTTTGGCCAGGGCTGTCTTTATATAGGAGGTATGAGACATGACCAACACAGAAATTCCGGCAATCACCGAAATGGAATGGGAACAGTTGGCGGCCGCATGGCCCCCGGTGGTGGAACGTGAGGACGGATCGCTGTTAATTATCAGTGGCAAATGGTCTGAGGGCAAACGCACCTATGATTATGCCACCCTAGAGGTGTCTGGTCAGACACCCGGAACCGTGGGCCCGGAAGTCGCCCGGTCCGTGGCGTCCGCCCGCGGCAAGGATGTTGAAGATTACCGCCACGATGCCGATGCCGAGTACGACGGAACGGGGTATCGCTCAGCAACCGAACAGTCTCGCATTGTCGTGTGGTGGGTTGCCCCACAGGTGCCCACCCGCCTCAAATATGGGCAAACGTATACCTCCTCAGGTCACATCCGGTATGGGGGTGCCAAAGTTCACTTTTATGGAGGCCCCACCAGCGGACCCGCTTATCGGTCCCAAAGCCAAAAGTTTAAGCAAACCCACCATGATGTACTGAGTGCGCCGGCAACGCCGACACCGAAGCAGGTGGAAACCCTGCAGAAATTCGCCAATAGAGCCAAAGATTGGAACTTGGGCAGGTATGCGATCCCGCATACGGCCGATGGCGCGAAACGGGTGCTGAATGCCTTGGCCGAAAACCACTGGAAACTCCGGAGCGACGGATACGCCGACGATCCGCTCTCTGTATGGAGGCAAGTGTTGCGCGAGGAACAGCCACCTCAGCCGTCTCGGTCCGAGCCCGAACCGGGCCGGGGTGGAGTCATTCACATTTCTTTCCCGGATGAAGAATACGAACCCGGGGAATGAGCGCTATGCGCTCGTTCCCGTTCTTTCCTTAATATATAGGAGGTGTTTTGGAATGTTATTGAAAATCGCGGTGGATGCCGGTCACGGCTACCTGAAAGCCATGGCCGAAACCGGAGAACGGGTGCTCTTTCCATCTCTCATCGCGCCGGCCCCGGTTGGCCCGAATTTGGGAGACTTTGCCGGATCGGCACCGATCCAGGTTAACGGTCAGGCGTATCTCATTGGCGAGAGCGCTCGGCTGACTGCCACCAGTTTGTTCAGTCGTGATAAGGCTACCGATCCCTTGACCCTGGCGCTCATCTGGTCCGGTGTGGCACAGCTTGTCGGTCCGGGATATCATGCGGTTGCACTGGGAGTCGGGTTGCCCCTGAGTTGGTATGCCGCTCAAAAAACGGCCCTGGCCGATGTTCTACGCGGCTCCGTGACTGTCGGGAATTGTCATCTGCTCATCGATGAGGTTTCGGTCTTCCCCCAGGCAATCGGAGCTCTCTTGACGGCTAATTTGTCCGCGCAAGGTTTGGTGGGTCTGGTAGACATCGGCTATCGCACGGTGGATTATCTGATTGCCCAGGTTCGCGACCGCATTCCGGCCCCCATCGTAGACCGTTCCGGAACGTGGACCGGAGGGATGCATGTGGCGTATCAAGCGATATCACAGGTGCTCGAAAAAGACGTGAGGGTGCGATTTGAGGCTCACGAGCTCATGGATCGCACGGCAGTTACCGCGAAAGGGCAACAGATAGCCTTGGAGCCCTACCGTGCCACGGCATTTCAGATGTTAGCCGCTGACCTCAGTCAGCATTTGGCTACGGTCTGGGATGGGGTGATCGACAAGCTGGATGTCCTCTTGCTGGCCGGAGGTGGAGCCATGGCTTTACAACCATATTTGGTCGAGTTCGCAGCATCATCGCTCATGTCGGAGAGTCAATGGGCCAACGTCCAGGGCTATCTAAACTTGCTGGTCTAGTACCTCGCCTCAATCGTGTAGCTGTGCAGGTTTCCAGCTATTTTCAACCGTTCGGTAGTACCCATTGGGTACCATGGCAGACTGTTTTTGGGGATGAAGAGTACCTATTGGGTACATCTTTACCTCATCGATCGGGCCTTACTCTTACTGTTATGCGGACTTGAGGCCATACCCATTCATGTCAAGGAGATGTCCCCGATGCAATTGCATATCAAGTTGTCCTCTGATAAAGATGCTGATTTGATCCAGGCTTTACAATCTATTCCGAGTGGGAAACGGGCAGAGCGCATACGCGACGTGTTGACACAAGGCTTTGTTGGCGGTCCGGATCTCGCTCAAGCTGTACATCGCTTAGCCACCGCCATTGAACAGATACCTCATGCCGTGTCCAATATGGGGGAGCCTCAGCCGAAGGCAGATACCTCACCTTTGTCAGAACGGATGAAGAATGATCCTGCGCTGAAAGCCCAAGTGAAACGGTCCGTGTTGGCCGGGCTAGACTAGATTAGACACGAACGGAACCCCATTCCCCCCGACCGAGTGGTTGGCACCACCCCGTCTCCCCCCTTTCCCCATGAATTCTGGTGGGGAAAGGGCGTGGACTCATGAAATCTAAGGAGGTTAGTACCATGCGTCATCACACCCCCAAGCCGTCTCCCCCGTGCCGGAACAAATTGCCGGCAGCGCTCACGGCAGGGCTCAACCACACACACACAGGATAAGGGGAAAGTTATACATACCCCCGGCAGTGCCGGGGGGAAAACCTTTAAGTCGTGCGGGTGGTGGTCTCTGGTCGAGTCCCTACTCGGTATATAGTGACGTGCATTACCAGCCGAAACTAGGGACTGCAGGGGAGGATGAATCGCCCCACCACGCCATTTGTTGGAGTCCCTACCCGAGTCCCAAAGTCCCTAATCCTACGAAAGGAGTTGGTAATTATGGCAGAGAATGCCAGTCCCAAACCCACCGTGGAAACGCAGGGGGTGCAAATCAAAGTGTGGATTCCCCAAGATTTTTATGACCTACTCCGCGCCCGAGCCGCCCGGTTTCACACGTCAGTCGCGGAAGAATCGCGGAAGCTGATGCAGATGGGACTCAGTGGATTGCAGGGGTTCGAAGCGTTAAATGGGCGGATGATCCAGATGGACCGGTTTCTCCATCAACACCTGGAGCCCTTGGCGTTTATCGCCGCCATGGACAGCGCCTTTGCGGCCGAAAACTGGCAGCAGCAAACATGGATCGTGCATGAACGGCAACACAACGGCGACAAGGAGAAAGCCGCGAAACCCTACCAAGAATACCAGCGGATGCTGCGGGAACGCGCGGCGAAACGCCTGCAACGGAAGTTGCGAGATATTGATGAAGCAGAATGCGACACGGAAGGAGAAACCTCATGAAAACCGACGCCACCTATTTGCTCAATTGGTCGCAAAGCATGGCCCAAGCTGTCAGCACCCTCGCCCAAACCCGGGGGCAGTCCGTCGCGGAATATATTCGCCAAGCCATTCGGCGGCAACTGATTTGGGATGGGGCTCAAATGGATTACAACGCCTTACGGCAAGCTATTGAACACGGCACGGAAAAAACGACGGTCGCAGCCAATTTCGCGGCCATTCACGCCCAAGCCGTGCTGATATTCTTGCGAGAGTGGCGGAAAGAGGATATGAAACGGCAGGAAGGCTTGCCGGAAGAGTTAGCCCGTCAAACAGTGCAATGCGACGTGGACGATGCGATTGCAGAATCGATCCGGACTTTTGAGGATCCGCGGGTTCGCCAGCAATATGCCT
>JAKAAL010000613.1 GCA_021802375.1 Bacillota bacterium
GATCTTTGACTGCGGATGCTCGGGCAATTACATCGTATAGGCGAGAACCGTGCTTAAATGGGCGAAACATTTATGACCACATACCTGATAAGGAGGAAATAAGGTGGCCCAAAATCACGGACACGGAACTTCCATAGACATTCCGGCATCAGATCGCGCCACCATACTTCTTCGATGGCTTCGATTTGCATCGTTTCGGACGCTGCCGTGCCCCCGACCAACCCCAAGTACACGGCGTGGTGTTCCTGCAATAAACGCGTGGAATCCTCGAGCAGTCCGCCTTTGCCGGTAATCGCTTTCACCCCCTTTCTCAAGAGACCTCCGGTAAACCGGTTCATGCGGGTACTGGTGGTGGTGCCAATAGAGACTTTGATAAACTGATCGCCGTCCACTTTGACTCCAGGGGCCGTATGCAAACACACCGCCCCCGTAAGATCCGCCGGCACTTCAACGCCTTGGTCAAACATGCGAATCAGCGTGGCGTCGCGAAGGCCAAAAATGTGACCGGTTATCGTCACCACGTCTCCCGCGCGAAATGCCATGACGACCTCTTCCGTTAAGGGTGTGTTGACGTGATGTTCTGCCATGTGGCCATTCTCCTCTCTCGCTGCATCTTAAAATCCCACCACCATACTGCCGTCTGAGGCGATCACTAACCGGGCCCGGCGCGCGGCCCAACATTGAATATTGACCGCCACCGGATTTTGGGAAATATGCGTGGCCGCATGTTCGACATGGACGGCCAGTGCCGTATTGACGCCACCGAGGCCCATCGGGCCCAATCCACTGGCGTTAATGGCTTGCAGTAATTCGCCTTCCAAGCCGGCCACTTCCGGATCGGCATTGGACGAACCGCACGGTCGACTAATCGCTTTTTTGGCTAATACCATGCATAAATCGGCACTGCCGCCAATACCCACACCGACGATCACTGGCGGACACGGATTGCCCCCTGACCCAACGACACTCTCCACCACGAACCGCTTGATCCCCTGCACCCCGTCGGCCGGCAAGAGCATCCGAAAGTAGGTCATATTTTCCGATCCCGATCCTTTAGGCACCATCACGATCTGTACGTCGTCGCGTCCCGAAACAAATTCCCAGTGAATCACGGGGACACGGTACCCGCTATTGGTCTGATTGTTTTTCCGGGTAACGGGGGAGACCACACTGGATCGCAGAGGATGGGTCGCCGTCGCCTGTTCGGTCCCTTCTCGGATGGCCTGTTCCAAATGAACCGGATTGACCCCGCTATATTCTCCGACCTCAACGAAATACACCGGTATTCCGGTATCTTGACAAATTAACAAGTCTTCTTTGTCCGCCACATCAATATTGCGTTCAATGGTGCCCAGAACCGTACGACCCACGGCGGCCGTTTCGCGCCTTACCGCGTGAGATAATGCAGTACGGACGTCAGGCGGCAGGTCTTTTAACGCCTTGACATAAAGTGCGGCCACCGCCTCAACGACCTTTTGGTACCTATCGTTGGACCATGTGTTGTGAGAATTCATGAGACTTCGCCTCCCTGACCTGTGGTGGCACTTCACGGCTAAAGATCACGTCTTTGTAAAAAATTTTCATTCCGCCTGGCTTTTCATCGCTGGCTTGGAGATATACGTTCTTCAGCCAGTCCTCGTCATTCTCGGCGGGAAAATCGTCGCGGTAATGACTCCCACGGCTTTCCGTGCGAACCACAGCACTTTCCGTTACCATTTGCGAAACCTGGATCAAACTTTCCAGATTGAGGGCATCGGCCCACCGGAGATTGTACGCTTTAGCTCCCACGACACTAATCTGTTCAACCCGCTCAGCCAAGGCAGCGAGTGCCGTGCGACATTCTAAAAGGTCTTTCTCGCGCCGCACTAAACCGCACTTTTCCCACATCAGCATCCGTAATTCGGTCAACAAATGCGCAGGATTGTCCCCCGATGCAGTGTTCCAAAATCTCGCGTGATGGCGCGCCCGTAACTCCCACTTTTCATCCGGTAATGGGTTTAGGGGTAGTGCTGCCGCTTCCCGGCCAATCGCGTCGCCGACCCGGCGCCCGTAAATCGTCGACTCAGCGACCCCATTGCCCCCCAAACGATTTGCACCATGGACCCCCCCGGCATCTTCCCCCGCGACAAATAGGCCAGACAGACTCGAGTGACCATCGGGATCAATCGCGACTCCCCCCATGTGAAAGTGCGCGGTGGGAGACACTTCCACGGGTCCCGTCGCGAGATCAAATCCGATGTCCTGGACACGCTGAACCATGCCGGGAAAGGTTTTGCGGACAAATTCCGGGCCCAAATGACTCACGTCAATAAACACGCCCCCTTGAGGCCCTCCACGTCCCGCCATGATTTCCATATATCCCGCCCTGGCTACCACATCACGGGTCGCACGTTCCATGCGCTCGGGATCATAACGTGCCATATACCTTTCGCCTTGCGCATTATAGAGACGGCCCCCTGCTCCCCGCAGGCCCTCTTCCAACACGCTCCCGGTCACACGGCCCGCACCCGCCAAAAGACCCGTGGGATGATACTGCACCATTTCCATGTCCCGCATCAGGACTCCCGCCCGAAATGCCAAGGCCAACCCATCCTCCGATTTCTCTAACGAGGGTGCCGCAATTTTATACATCGTCGGCCCCCCTCCCGTCGCCAACAGGGTGGCACGCGCTGTGATGCCCAGAAATGTTCCGTGACGGATATCCAGTACCAAAGCCCCCATGACGCGCTCTCCATCGCTTATCAGCTCGACCGCCCGATGCTCTTCTAAAACGGCAATATTGCGGGCCAGCACCTGGTCTCGCAACCGTTCCATAATCTCAATCCCGGTCAAATCACCGCGGTGCACCGTCCGATCAAAACTCTGACCCGCGAACGCCTTTTGATGAATGGTGCCGTCCGGCCTGCGGTCGAAAAAACACCCGACACCGGCCTCCAGTTCATGAATTGTCGCCGGGGCATCATGGACGAGCGCCCACGTCAATTCCTGATCATTGATGTACCGACCGCCCTTTAGCGTGTCTGAAAAATGTCGTTCAATCGAATCCGCAGGGTCCAGAACCACATTAAATCCGCCCTGCACCATGCGAGTACACCCGCTTTTCCCCATCAACCCCTTGGTCACCACGAGAATTTTGAGGCGCGGGTTCATGTCGTAGGCGTGAATCGCGGCAAACAAACCGGCACCACCGCTTCCAAGAATCAAAACGTCCACCGATTCTGTGCGCATTAGATTTCCTCCTGTAGGATCCGTTGAAGTTTGGGGATAGGCCGTTTTTTGGGCCCTACCACTCTGCGGCGAATCAGGGTGCGTTTGAGGTGAGCAATGGCCCTGGTCGGCGCAATGTTTTTGGGACACACCTCGACGCAACTCATATGGGTATGACATTGCCAGACGCCGGCACGCGATTGACCCACGACTCTCAAACGTTCTTCCGTCTTGTCATCGCGCACATCCGCTATCAAGTTATACGCTCGGTTCAAAGCCGCTGGCCCCAAAAACTCCGGCACCATGCCGACCACATCGCACGCCGACAAACACAAGCCACAACTAATGCACTCCAGGCCCAGGTCAATCTCTTGTCGAATGTGACTGTCAAGCGGGGCGACTATCGGTGCGACGATTTCGGAACGTGGCTGTAAATAGGGCTCGATCATTCGGTATTTGGAAAAGAACCCCTCCATATCCACCACCAGGTCCTTGATGACGGGAACATGTCGCAAGGGTTGCAACGTGACGTCGCCACCTAACGGCTTTAGCGAGGTCCGACAGGCCAGGCCTTCTTTGCCATTAATCACCATGCCGCACGATCCACACATGCCCACACGGCATGAGCACCGAAACGACACCGTGGGATCCAACTCATTTTGAATGTAAAACAACGCATCCAAGACCGTTTGCTGTGCGAGTGACTCGACCGCAAATACCTGCTCTCCACTGGTGCGCGCAATTCTGACGGTTACTGTCAATGTTGTCACCTC
>JAKAAL010000614.1 GCA_021802375.1 Bacillota bacterium
TGTTAATCAACACGGCTCGTGGGGACTTAATTTCAATAAAAACGCCCTGTGCGATACGATCTTGAGCGGGATGACTCATGCCGGCAATGTGGGGCGTGAGCCAGACTCGATCGTCATATGCGGCTAGCGCATCGGGTAGGGGTGGTGGCTCTTCGGCACGCACGTCCAAAATGACCCGGTCAAAGCGCCGGCGCTCTAAATGAGCGGCAAGTGCTATTTCATCAATTAAGTCCCCACGAGCCGTGTTGATTAACACCGCATGTGGGTGCATATGGCGCAGCATTTCGTCGTCGAGTAAATGAAAGGTGGAAGGATTAAGCGGGGCATGGAGGGTGACCACGTCCGATTGTTCGAGTAACGAAGCCAGGGTATCCGACCGGCACACGTGGTGTTGCATCACGGCCCGATCGAATGGGCCAAGATGTGGGTCGAACACTAAAATGTTCGCCCCGAGCGCCCGCAGTGCTTCCTCCACGCGATGACCGATATCGCCATAGCCTACAATCCCCACGGTCTTACCATAAATCTCTTGGCCCCCGCGTTGCCGGTTCCAAATGCCGTTTTTGGTATCCGCGAGCCACTCTGCCCACGCACGATAGTGCCATAGCAGAGCACCCACCACATACTCCACGACAGAAGGCGCGTTGGCACCCCGTGGGACGATAACCGTCACTCCGCGTTGTTGGCATGCCGCAAGATCGAGGTTGTCGAGGCCCACGCCGAGGCGCCCGACCGCTCTCAACTCGGGGCCGGCCGCCAAAAGGCTTGCGGTGACTTGGGTACGGTTGCGGACGACCAGGCCCCGGGCTTGGCCGAGAGCTTCTGAAAGGGCTTCGGCGTTCTGGTAGAGCCGGGGATCATAGAGGAATGAAATCTCTTGGGATCGGAGCCAATCGAGACTATCATCCGGAATCCATTCACTAATCACCAGCATTTGGTATTCATCCTTTCTAGATTAAATCCGGCTTGAAGTTTCGCCTTCGGTCGCTTCCTCCTTATAATTACGAGGAGATGGAAGGGGAATGTGCATGGGTACGGCGGGTCTTTTTCTAAACTTTTTATGGGCCATGCTCTTGGTATTGGGATTGGCTTATGTGGCCGCTCGCATGCTCAAGAAGATTGGGATCGGCAAGACGAGCCCGTCGCACTACTTAGAGCAGATCGATTATCTGGCATTAGGTCCGAAACGAGGCATTGCCATCGTCCAAGTGGTGGACAAGACGGTCGCGGTGGGGGTGACCGATAATCAGATTACGGTGCTCCTTGAACTAGATCCCAAAGCGGTGACGGAACGCGCGGCTAACACACCAGGCCTCGGGCGAGATCCCATTACGTTGTCCCAGTTTGCGGAAGAAATGCGAAAGCGCCTCTTCCGTAATGGTGGGGGTAGGTCATGAAGTTTCGGATCATTGGCGTTTTGGGGCTAGCGACTACAGTGGGCTTGCTGTGGAGTCCTTTCGCGTATGCTAAGAGCTTGCCGTCGATCACCATCAATGGGGGAAGCGGAACGCCCAGCCAAACCCTCAGTATTTTGGCACTTTTGACCCTGATCTCGTTTTTACCCGCAATTCTATTGACGATGACGGCATTTACCCGGGTGGTCACGGTGCTTTCGTTTACCCGGAGTGCATTGGGATTACAGCAGACACCACCCAATCAGGTGATTATTGGATTGTCTTTGTTTCTGACGTTTTTCATTATGGCTCCGACCCTGAGTGCGATTAACCATCAAGCCTTAACTCCATATTTAGCAGGGCATTTATCCTTGCTCAAGGCAGGAAAAGACGCCTTGGGACCGATGCGGCTTTTTATGTACCAACAAACGCGTCCCTCAGATTTGGCTCTCTTTTTACACATGAACCATACCAAAGCACCCCACGGACTATCCCAAGTCCCCACGTTAACTTTGATTCCCGCCTTTATCATATCGGAGCTCAAGACGGCCTTTGAGATTGGGATTTACATTTTCATTCCCTTTATCATTGTAGACCTCGTGGTCTCGACCGTGTTGATGTCGATGGGGATGATGATGGTGCCACCCACCCTAATTTCCTTACCCCTAAAACTTTTGCTATTTGTGCTGGCTAATGGCTGGAGTCTTGTGGTGCAATCGCTCTTTATGTCCTTTCACGGGGGAGGCTGAACGCGATGTTTAATCACATCCTGGGGCTTAGCCAATCAGCGATTGTCACGGCCGGGATTATTTTGCTGCCTGTGTTAACCGCATCGCTTGTCGTCGGGCTTCTCATTGGGGTGTTTCAGGCCACGACCCAAATTCAGGAGATGACGTTGTCGTTTTTACCGAAGTTAGTCGTTATTGCGCTGATCTTTTATTTAGCAGGGCCGTGGTTTTTGCGAATCCTGATTAGCTTTACGACCCAGGATTTATCGAATCTTTGGCACATTGCCAACCTGCCTTAATCTAAAAGCCATCTAATTTTTGTCCCGGGGGACCGGGCCTCGTTACAATGAAAGGGAGACCGTATGACGTTAGGGTTACAGTTAACCAATGTGACCATGGGGATGTTCCTGGTAGCGGCTCGGGTGGCAGGCATTGTAGTTACGGCACCCATGATCAGCGCTGGCTACGTCCCGCGTATTCTCAAGGTGGCATTAGTGCCGATGTTGGCGGTGGTGGTGGCTCCGACATTGCCGGAACTGACCCGCAGTCAAGCGGCGATTGTCCCGTTTATGCTGACGCTAATCGTGCAGTTTGGGATTGGTGTTTTGATTGGATTGGTGCTGACTCTCTTCTACTCTGCATTTACGATAGCGGGGGAAGTGGTGACGTACCAGCTCGGGGTGGGATTGGCCGTGAGCTCCAGTCCAGGAATTCTGTCAGCCAGCTCATTTTTGTCGGAGTGGCAGACGCTTTTGGCGTTATTCGTGTTTGTGGTGGCCGGGGGCCCTGAACTATTGGTGATCGCATTACACAGTAGTTTTCAGGCAATCCCGCTCACCTCTCTGTCGATTCCGACCGGGGCGATGGGCTTTGTGTTGGGGCTCATGGATACGGTTTTCACCATTTCTCTATTAGTAGCGGCTCCTTTGTTATTGGCCGGGTTAGTTGTGAACCTGGCGGTTGGCGTCCTGAGTCGGGCATTTCCGCAGATGAATGCCTATTTCGTGGCACTACCCTTGAATTTCGGAGTGGCTTTGGTGGTTTTCTTAGCGATGTTGCCGCTATTGTTCGCGGTCATTCCTCAAGTTTGGCATACGGCATGGACGGATGTCAGTCGATTGTTGGTATTTTTAGAGGGGCGAGGCGGTTGACGACAATAGCGATACGGTACCTTCCGGGCATTTGGGCGGCGAGTAGTGGAGAGAAGTCTCAGGCACCGACTCCCCAACGACGGAAGCAAGCGCGGCAAAAAGGTCAAGGATGGCATAGCCCGGATTTTCAATCGGGGCTGGGCCTACTGGTAGCGTTTGTGTTGTTGCGTATTTATCTGCCGTGGGTGGCGCAACAACTGGGTACCCTTGAGGGTGCCACCCTGACGATGGCAGAGGCTCCCAAGGCTTTTTCGCAAAACCTTGGATCGATTATCATGGTGGGCGGACACACCGCGATGGCCATCCTCATGACTTTAGTGCTCCCCGTGACCGTTATTGGGTTAATATCCGGGCTGCTCCAAAGCGGATTTCGTTTTTCGGTGGTCCCCCTCACTCCCGATTTCACTCGCCTGGACCCCATTAAGGGATTACAACGCATGTTCTCGCGGGAAAGCCTTTGGCTTTTGGCCAAGGGGCTATTGAAACTGGGGATTATTGGGGTCGCGGCCGGACTGGTGATTTGGCATCAAATCAAGACCTACCCAAGCCTCATTGGACAACCATTAGGCGTGGCGGTACACCATGCGTTTTTGTTGTTAACCGCCGTCCTGTGGCGCGCAGCCTTGGCGTATATCCTGATTGGGATGGTGGATATTGGCTATCAGTATATAAAATTCAAGGGTAGTGCCACGAAATAGGCATTCAT
>JAKAAL010000615.1 GCA_021802375.1 Bacillota bacterium
AAAAACAATCCAATGTTTATTGTGCCGCGATCTCGGCGCGATGCTGGGGATGAAATCGCGCAAGAGGTCGAGGTTTGATTGCGGAAATTGGTAAAAACAGGGGATATCTCAGAGAACCCGCCTCCAACATGCAGACATGGCATGCTGATCCGTTACGGTTATGCGGTGCCAATGCGACTTCGCTACATAGGGGGTCGTTAGAGCACCCGTCGATGTCGCGGACCGCTTCTATTAGAACACGTCTAATAGAACACGTCTAATAGAACACGTCTAAACTTGGTGGCAAGAGCCATAAGATCGCCTAAAGTCCCATCTCCGCCTAGTTGCACTGCATGCAAGAGGACTCCACCACGATTGCTATCGACGTCTACCAGAACCCTTTCTCTCACCGCGGCCGACGAATAGCCGGAGTCTATTGAAAGGGCCTCGATGATCCGGTGGCTAAAGCCATGCCACCACACGAACAACGGATGAAGGCTATTACGGTTGTCCAACGAAAGCCTTTGTCCCCAGCCTCAAGCGTCCTTCGACCCGCAATCCGGTTTCATCCCCATGGATGCTCGGCGCTTGGCGTAACGCCTCGCGAATGGGGATCCGTAACGGCTCCACCCGTTCACCGATGCTCGACGAGCGTCCGTCCACTCGGCGCCTGGCCCCACCACTCGAAAAACGGCTGACGAATGCGATCGACCGGGATCATTTGAAAGACTTGGAGGTCCGTGGATAAACACTAAGACCCGGGGTCCATATGGGACCGGCGCCACCCCATCGGCGGGAAAGATCCCCGTGGCGTGGTGATGGCACGTGGGGCCCGCTTTCACCTCGGCCTGATGCTCCGTCACCGTCAGAGACCGCGGAGGGCTTCTTGAGCCCGTCAGCCGACGGCGACTGTCATAAACGGCTTCATCCCCTGCTGGCCGAAGAGCACCTGCACGCGGCTTCCGAGTGTATTGAGGGCGAACCCGTTGGCCTTCAGGGAATCGTCGCGATTCCAGACAAGCTTGAGGGCCGGTTTGGTGCACCGCACCCGCGTCCACGGATGATCGTTCGCCAGCATGCTCTTATACCACGCGATCACGGCGCCATTTGCGGTCGCAAGCCAAACTGTGCGGCAAGGGTCGGTAGGTCTCGGTGTGGAGCTCGGTTTGCTGGAGGCAGTGTGTGCTCTCAACGATGCCGGAGACCCAGTTTCACCCCTGGCGATAGGGCTCGAGCAGCTCGGTCTGCTCTGGTGTTGGATAGCGTTGGACTTTTGCGGTCAAGGTGAGTTCCATCGCATACGCGCCCCCTCCCCGGCCTGAAGGCTGAGGTATCCACCGCGCTATATTTTGATGAACGGGGTACCGAAGTCTCTCGTCTAACGCCAACAGGTTCTGTACTTCCTGAAGGCAGACCGTGCCTATGGTGAAGGGGTCGCATTGGGTCTTGGCTTAACCCCTGAAGAGTGCCAAAATCTTTCGTTTTAAGCGCTGCCATGATCATGTTTGGGCAGGCTCTAATCGCGCCGAGGTCGCTGACATAAAAGGGTAAACGCCCTTTTGCCAACCAAAGGCCGTTCCGCGTTCTGCTTGAGTGCTAAAATTCTTTCGTACGATCGCCCGAATTTGGGAAAAATTAATCCCAGGGGCTCGACGTTTGTCAAGAAAACCGATATCATAGCTGAGACGAATGGAGAATCCTTTAACCCTGGTCCCGCGAGGCTGGGAAGGAGTATCGGCGGTGCTCTAGCCTTGCGGCTGGAGCACATTTTTTGTGGCAGGAGGGTCGTTTCATGCCGGAGATTTTAGACCAAGTGGCGATCAAACGGGCGCTGGTTCGTATTGCTCATGAGATTTTGGAGCGAAATGGCGGAGGGCCCAGGTTGGTGTTGGTGGGGATCCTTCGCAGAGGGGCACCTTTAGCGCGACGGATTGCCGAGGTTATCGAGGGCATCGAAGGCACCCGTCCCCCCGTGTGGACGGTGGACATCGGGCTTTACCGCGACGACTTGTCAAGTCGACCCTTTCCTACCGTCGAGAAGAGCGAGATGCATGGCGTAGACGGCAAGATTGTGGTGTTGGTCGACGACGTTCTCTACACTGGGCGTACCGTGCGGGCAGCCCTCGATGCCGTTTCCGATTACGGACGCCCTGCGGCTATTCAACTGGCTGTGTTAATCGACCGGGGCCACCGAGAATTACCCATTCGCCCAGATTTTGTCGGAAAGAATGTGCCCACGGCCCGTCGGGAACAGATCAAGGTCATGGTGAGCGAGGTCGATGGTCGTGATGGCGTATGGCTGGAGAAGACGCCCGAATCGACGTCGACGAAAGCGTCTAGCAAGGATTAAGGAGGGACTAGCCGGCTATGGAAGATTTCGTCAGCCTTGAGGACTGGTCGAAGGGCGATCTGGAAGCCTTGCTGGACTTGGCCCAGGCAATGAAAGAGGTCGTTCGAAGGCCGATTAAAAAGGTGCCCACCCTGCGCGGCAAGGCGGTGGCCAATGTCTTTTTCGAAGCTAGTACCAGGACCCGGAACTCCTTCGAGCTGGCCGGAAAATACTTAGGGGCCGATGTGATTAATTTTCAAGGATCGGGGTCCAGTGTAGAAAAAGGGGAAACGATTTGGGATACCGCAAGTACGCTAGAGGCGATGCACATTGATGCCGTCGTGGTGCGTCACGGCTCCTCCGGAGTGCCTCAACAGATGGCACATCGTTTGACGGTGCCCGTGATTAATGCCGGTGATGGCACTCATGCCCACCCTACTCAAGGGCTGCTCGACCTCATGACCGTCCGGGAACGATTTGGCGCCATCAACGGCTTGCGCGTGGCGATTGTGGGTGACGTCTTACATAGTCGTGTGGCCCGATCGGATATTGAAGGATTTGTGAAACTAGGCGCGGAGGTTCGCCTGATCGGACCCCCGGTGTTGATGCCGGAAGGTTTAACAGGTCCTAAAGTCCACATTTATCAGGAACTTGACCAAGGTTTGGCGGGCGCCAATGTGGTTCAAGTGCTGCGCATCCAACGAGAACGTCAACAGAGTGGACAAATTCCTTCATTAACGGAATATCACGACCGCTGGGGCATCACGCGCTTGCGGCTCGCGCATGCTGAGCCTGACGTCCTGGTCCTGCACCCTGGCCCGCAAAACCGTGGAGTGGAGATCGACAGCGATATCATCGACGGCCACTCAGCCATCTTGCAACAGGTAGAAAACGGCGTCGCAGTGCGGATGGCCGTGCTATATCGACTGATCGGTGCAGAGGGGGTATCGGCGTGACGCAAAAGGAAAGGGACTGGGTCCGAATCGAGGGCGTGCGGGTCATCGATCCCTATCGCGGCATCGATCAAGAAGGCGATGTGTTGATCGGCAATGGCCGCTTTCAGGATGCAAGAGAATCCGCCCAATCCAGCGTGCAGGTGGTGTCGGGGCGAGGACTTTGGCTGGTTCCCCGTCTCTTCGATATGCACGTCCATTTTCGTGCTCCGGGAGAAGAGTGGAAAGAGGATCTGCTGAGCGGGTCGCGCGCGGCAGCCCATGGGGGATTTTCCCTCGTCGCGACCATGGCCAACACCCATCCCGTGGTCGATTCGCCGGCATTGGTGGCTTGGCAGAAATCCGAAGCCAAGCGCTTGGGGTTGGTCGAGATTGTTCCGTTGGGAGCGATAAGCAAGGGCCTTGAGGGCGAGCAGTTGGCCGAACTGTGGGCGATGCAGCAAGCTGGCGCGGCAGGCTTTTCAGATGACGGCCGCCCCGTGGCTTCCAGTGCTTTAATGCGAGCTGCGCTAAGTTATTCTCGCACGCTGTTGCATCCCATCATCCAACACGCCGAAGACTTGGATCTAAGCTATCGAGCGGTGATGCATGAAGGAGAGGTGTCGGGACGCCTGGGCTTGGCTGGAGCTCCGGCCGAAGCGGAGTCCACCATGGTGTGGCGTGACGTACAACTAGCGGCGCTGACCCAAGGGCGCCTGCATGTGGCTC
>JAKAAL010000616.1 GCA_021802375.1 Bacillota bacterium
ATGGGCCCGCCCAGCGCAACGTCCGCCCATCACCAAACGTCTCGAGGCTCAGTTCGCGAAATACCCACGCATCGTGTGATGCATGGTCACCGTCATCTTTTTTCCCCGCGTTTGCCGTAAATGCGAGCCGAGAACGGTTTTTGTAAGCTCACAGGGATTAGTCCACGAAAGTTTGAGAGTTTAGCGAAAATGAAAGCGTGTTAATATTGTAGCTACCACAAACAGCACCACCGTGGTCGCCCAATGTGCTTCGGGGCCAAACGGTTCCCCGCGGATCACCCGAATCATCGGGGACCTCAATATTTGCCGGGTTTTTTCCCCGCTTACCGTGTAGCCGAGGCCCCATTCCGCCAAATTCCACCCCGCATGGGCTGCAGTTGCAACCCAAATTCCCCACCACCAAAATATCATGCCGAGAATTAATCCCACTAAAATCAGATTCAACACGGTGCCATATTTCAGGGGGCCATTGGGGCGATGAGCCACTGCAAAAATTGCCGAAGACCCTAACCAGGCAGGGAGAAAACCTACCCAACGGCTTGCCACTCCCAAGAGCAGCCAGCGAAATAAGCCTTCTTCAATAAACGCCATAACAATAATCAACACGATTAACCCTAAAAATTGTCCCCCTTGCAAGGTCAGGTCGGGCACCTTCTGGTCAACCTGACGGGTAAGGCTAAGAATCACAGCTACTGCCAAAAAACTCATAAAACCGCCAGCGAATCCGAGCCCAATCATATATTCCAATGCCATGACCTCCGAGTCATTATCATACCAACAAACCCGCTTCTGCAATGGCCCTTATAGCTCCATAGATCTCCATTGCACACAGGAGACCACCTAGGGGTATATATATAATCGCAATAAGTTATTGGCCTTACGGCCCAACTTTTTAGGCTAAAAGGTCCTATCTACACTCATACCCATACTGGTATGATGTTTTTATGTGGGAAACCGCCGTCAATTTTTGCCACAATTCACCCTTCCCAAAAGGAGTGTCCGATTAATGCGCATACTTATCATCGGTGGGGTTGCTGGTGGAGCCAGCGCCGCCACCCGCGCCCGACGACTGAATGAAGAAGCCAAAATTACAATGGTCGAGCAAGGCCCTTATGTCTCTTACGCAAATTGTGGCCTTCCCTACTATGTTGGCGGACAAATAAACGATCCGCAAGACCTATTGCTAGAGACGACAGAAAGCCTCTGGGACAGATTCCACATTGATGCACAAGTAAACACCCGAGCCGTCGATGTCGACTTGGCCCATCACCAGGCTCGCATCTCCAACATATTCGAAGAATCTCAGATAGTCGAGTTCGACCGACTCATCTTAGCGCCTGGCGCCTCCCCGGTAATCCCTCCAATAGCAGGCCTAGAACGGCCTGATGTCTTTATGCTCCGCACCGTGCCCAATGCTTTGAACCTCAGACAATACTTAGATTCGCGTAGTCATATTCAGCACGTAACGGTCATCGGTGCCGGATTTATTGGTATGGAGATGGCCGAGGTACTACATTCCCGGGGGTATAAAGTCACTGTGGTGGATAAAGCACCGCATATTTTGCCGGTGTTCGATCCTGATGTCGCCCGTTATATCGAACATCGCCTATCGGATCTTGGCATCGAACAAGTATTGGGCACAGCCGTTAGCCGTATCAACGGAATCTTTGGACACCCAACGATCACTTTGGATTCCCAACGCCAGATCAAGACAGACGCTGTGGTCGTCGGATTAGGAGTACGTCCCTCGTTGAAGCTAGCTCAACAGATGGGGCTCAAATTGGGGAGCACAGGCGCGATTTGGGTGGATCCGTCGATGAAAACTTCGCACCCGCTGGTATATGCTGCCGGTGATGCAGTGGAAAAGCGAGATCTGGTGACTGGACTGCCCAGATGGTGGCCTCTGGCCGGAATTGCCAACAAGGAGGGGCGAGTGGCGGGCACTAATGCTGCCGGTGGATCGCAAACTTTTCCAGGAGCCCTGGGGACGGCCATCGTTCGTATTTCTCCCTATTACTTGGCCATGACAGGTTTAACCGAGACAGCCGCCAGACAAAACGGCATCGCCCACCAAATACTGTATACAGTTCGGGGACATCATGCCGGATATTATCCGGGGGCGGAAGACTTATTTACCAAAGTGGTTTACGATCCGTCATCTGGGCACCTTCTTGGTGCTCAAATAGCCGGACAAGAGGGCGTCGATAAGCGCATCGACATTTTTGCCACCGCGATTCAAGGGCATATGACGATGGAGTCTTTGGAATCTTTGGACTTGGCCTATGCTCCCCCTGTGGGCTCCGCTAAAGATCCCGTCATCATCACCGCGATGGCAGCAGTCAATCATCAAAGCGGACTGGTATCGACCATCAACCCGAGCGAGCTGGCCGAGTGGATTGCCGCCGACAACAATCAGCCATTGATTTTGGATGTGCGGGATCAAGACGAGGTCTCAGAAACGGGCATGATACCCCAAGCGCGTTGGATACCCTTAAATACCCTTCGGGAACACTTGCCGTCATTGCCTAAGGAATCTCCCATCGTACTCTACTGTCGCAGCGGGCATCGAAGTTACATCGCAGCGCGAATTCTACGGCAGCACGCTTTCCCTCAAGTATTCAATTTAAACGGAGGCATCACGGCATGGCAACAACAGCAAATGCCTCGTCTAACTAAGGCGTAAACACCACCTTAATTGCCCCCGACTGATGGTGCAATGCGGTTTCCAGCGCTTGGCGATAGGCGGACAGGCGGAACTGATGAGTTACCAAATTGTCCAGGGGAAGTGGCGTGTCCTGCAGCCAATTGAGCACGGCACGAAATGTCTCTGGCCCGTCTTCTCCGTAGCCATAGCTTCCAATCAGTCGTAATTGCCGAGCCCAGATTGGGGTCCAGTCTATCGCCACTTCTCCGGCGCCGCCTATGAGCAGCAACTGTCCATAGGGGCGCGTGACACTTAATCCTAAAGCCAATGAGCTCCGATTGCCCACCGCGTCAATGACCAGATCAAAGCCTTTGGTCCGAAACGGCGTTGCTCCGAACTTGACAGGCATAGGGGGGCCGGTCCACGGATCCAGTTGGCCGCCTCGCAACAGCTTATCGTCATCTGGCTCATCAAGCACATTTCCGGCGCCCAATTCCCGGGCCAGTGTCGCTTGGCTCGGATACCGTCCGCGCACCACCACATGAAGGTCTGGATGTAGATCATGCAGCAGCGCCGTCGTAAGTAAACCAATCGTACCTGCTCCAACTACCAGAACCGTATTCACCTCATGCCAGTCCACTTGGCGCAAGGCTGTATCCACTATGCTGGATGGTTCCGTCAAGACAGCTCTTCGGGTACTCATTGCGTCCGGAACCGGAATCACTTGACTGGCCGGAGCCCACATACGCTCCGACCAACCACCGGGAACGCGACGGTTAAATCCCAACAACAGCCCAGGCCCCAACTCCTGATGTGCCCTATTTTCACACGCATCAGGCCGATGGTTGCGGCACGAGTCGCATAGGTCCAAACCGCGGGCGGCACAAGATAGGCTAGGATCGACTACAACCACAGTTCCCTTTGCCCACGGTGCTGCATCGTCATCGACTTCTGCCACGATTTCATGCCCCAGGACTGCAGGGAACGAGGTAAACGGCGCCAAGTATGCAGAACTCGATCCCGTGAGCAAACCTAAATCGGACCCGCAAATCCCGGACATTATGGGTTTCAACCGAATCCAAGGCACTTTCCCGACCGGAATTTTTGCACTTTGGGGACCATAATGCAAGGATCCCATGGCCAGTGCTTTTTTTGTCTGTGGAATGCTGCGTTGAAGACCAAGCCGCATAATATTCAAAGAATAGCGCAATGCAACGAAACGAAATTCAGAACTCAAGACATCGGCACCTCCCGGATGAACTGACCGTCAATCCAATTCAAAAATGTCAACGCTCCGGCCGGTAATGGTCACCCCA
>JAKAAL010000617.1 GCA_021802375.1 Bacillota bacterium
TAAGGGGAGGTATCAAGATGGCACGTTGTGTAACCTGCGGAACACACTCGCGAGAGGAGAATCCGATGTTGGATGCGTTTTTTTGTACCCACTGCGAGGCCTTGTGGTGCGTTCGATGTGAAGGCGCCAAGGATCGAAGTTGCCCCGAATGGGGCAGCACTGGGGTCACGTCCTTTACGCTGACGGATGACGCCTATCTTTAAAAGGACGGAAGGACTCGCCTTATCACTAAGCGGGAGGGTAGTGAAAATAAGAGGGAAGAGGCGCGGTGACCTTGTCCGCGCCTCTTCCTCTGTAAGCCCTTTGTCGTGGCTTTTCCTGCAGTATTAAGCTAAGCATTCGGGATAGAAAACTCTCCGGGAGCGCTCTCCATGATAGGGGGAAAAAAGAAAAGGATCCATCGAGTGCTTCAAAGTCTCGTCATCCGCGAAGGGAATCTGGAAATAATGGTGATGAGGTCTAGACATGCCATCTGCGGAATAGGTGGACAGCTGTCATCTCGATACTGTCGTCTAGGCGTACGTCAGTTCATGGCAAGTTGGGAAGCCACGAACTGTTCGAAGGCCACAACGACTTCTTCATCTTCATCACGGCCATCGCAGGCACGGGCGAGACGTTTGGCCAACTGCTGTAACTGGGGCCCTTTGGCACCTCTCTTACGCAAGCATGCGAGCCAACGGTCGACCCACACACCCATCTCGGGGCTGTCCGGATCAATAGTCATGGTACGTCCCTTCTTTCGACACTACTCTACCAAATAAAGCATACAGAAAGACTGTTAACTTTGAGGAGAAATAAGTGGATCGTGACCCGGCAAAGAATTTTCACGAACGCACATTAGACCCCGTCTGATAACCAAATATGGAATATGAGCTGGGTCATGATAGGAGCCACGGATAAACGTTGATCCGCCGCCAGGTTTTCGATATCGGTGTAGTGACCCTTAGAGCCCCATTCCACTGGTAGGGAAAAATAATCCAGATGCGACAAAGTACGGTTATTACTATTTGTGCCATGACGGAATTAAAAGGCAAGGAGATCGACATCATGATATCCGTCCCCGTGATGCTACACCCAGAGTATCTGAGTGGTACGGTGCTCTGACCTGGTATCCCCTGCGTCGTGCCGGGAAGCAACCACCAGGTGAACCGCATCCCATTGAGCAAAACGACACAGGTAACGCCTTCCTAACTTGGCACCCGCCGCCATCACGACGACCTTGGCAGCGGATTGTACCGCCACGGCCTTAAATTCTGCATCAGACTCATCAGGCACCTCAAATCCACGGTCCCAGTCAAAGCCTTCGGTGCCCATGAAGGCGATGTCCAGACGCAATTCTTGAAGCATGTGGGTCGCTTTGGGTCCGAGGAAGGTTTGTGATTCGGGTCGGAAGGTTCCTCCAATGAGAATAAGACGCGTGTGTCGGGAACGTGAGAGCACATTAGCAACATTCAAGGCGTTGGTGACCACCGTAAGTCGCCGGTCCAAAAGATATTTGGCCAACGCCCCGACCGTGGTGCCCCCGTCAAGAAATACGGTGGCTCCATCAACAATAGAGCCAAGCGCGGCTCGGGACAAGGCGTCCTTGATGGAGATTTCTTCACGGAGCTTCAAATGATAAATCGTTTCAGAGGTCACGGTGTCCCCCAGCAGACGCACGCCGCCACGAGCACTGAGGACGCGTCCCTGGCGTGCGAGTTCGCTGACATCACGCCGGATCGTGATAGGGGTAACTTGAAGCAGCTGGCTTAACTCGGTAATGCGGACGGATTCACGACGTTGCTGCAAAATTTCCAGTAGGTGTAGTTGGCGATCGGTTTTTAACATAGGCCCCTCCTCAAACGTCTCTTTCATTATACGGAGTAAGGACCACGGGAGAAAATGTTAAGCCGAAGGTTCGTAACCATCAAAGAAAATCAAGCATGAGTGAGGGCTTTATCCTCGTCATTCATGCTTGATTGCGAATACAACAGATTATTTAGCCGTGTCCGTGGCGGCGACATCGATGGATAGGGCGTCATACCGGCCGATTTTGGTCAGTTTTTCGGTGTGACGCTGAGACACCCGGCGCAACATCCAAAGGCCTCCCAAAAGCCATAACGCGACCACGTACGGGGCAATATTGACGGGATAGGCCGGAGCCGGAAACAACGTAAAATACAGCGGGAATAGAATAAAGATCACACCGAGTCCTGGCACCACATAATGCCAGAGCCAACGTACGGACCGCAGCCGTCGAAAGAAGTTGCCGACCGTGGCGTTTAACAGCAGATGCACTAACAAGGCTCCTAACGTGGCAATGGTGCCAAGAAAGAAGAATCCCTCAAGTGGTCCAAACAGAAGGCCGACGACGGTAATCAGCACGATGGTGATGAGGGACTGTAAGGTAATGGCTTGGTGCGGAGTCCGATACCGAGAATGGCTGGTGCCAAAGCGGCGAGGGATGATGAGTTCATCCCGCCCCAGGGCATACAGCATCCGCACCTGCGCGTTGTGTATGGCCAAAGCGCAGGCCAAGCTCCCATTAAGGGTGAGAATGGTAAGCGCCCAGACCCAGAAACGACTCATGTTATGCAACGTCAACGTGACAAATGGGATGGTGGAGCTGGCGTAGGTACTCATATGAGAGGGCCCCCAAGCGATCACGGAGGCGTAACCGATAAAGACGTAAAATAGGCCGATGCCGATTACTGAAACCAGAATCGCGATAATGATGTTGCGTTTGGGGTTGCGGGTTTCTTCTCCAAGTGTAATCGCGGCGCCGAAACCCGTGAAGCTTAGAAATGCAAAGACTACACCCATCATCACGCTGGAAAATCCATGCGGCGCCACGCTTGGTGTAAAGAGGGCCCCACTCCCATGTGATCCGAATTTTCCCCAGAGTACGATGCCCACTATGATAAATACGAGAAGTTCGATGACACCCATGATGTACGCATATCCGAGCGAAGTACGAATGCCTCGATAGGACATGTACCAGACAAACCCGGCGGAAAGCATGGCAGCAGGCCACCACATCCAGGGACTTACCGTCATGCCAAAATCAATGTTAAGGAGTCCCGGTAACAGATAACCGAAAAATAGCACCGTACCAGCGAGGCTCGCGGTTTCGTACATCAGGTAGATCCATGCGGTGTAAAGACCGGCCTTGGGACCGGCCCCATGGGCGACAAAGGTGTAATACCCGCCTGCACTACTAAGACGCTGTCCATATTGCACCACCGGGACTACAAGAAGGGCGGCAAGAATAAGCCCGAGGAGCAAGGACAACGGCATCGCGGGTCCGGCAAAGGCGGCCACGCCGGTTAATCCGGCGACCGCCGACAAGCCCGGGGCCATATTGGACGCGGATTGAAATATTACTTGACCGAGACCGAGGGCGTCCTTTTGGAGGCCGTTTGGTGGTGAAGCGTTGGTCATGGCACAATCCTCTCTTTCGTATAGGAATCCTCATCAACGACTTTTTGGTGTGGCCCAGCCTAAAGTGGTGATGGACGCATAATCGTGGCCTACGGCGGCAGAGCAAAGGCTCACGAAAAGGAGTGGCCCATCCGTGACGTTGACCACACGATGGGCTTGGCCTGGGGGCACCATGATATGGGTGTCGGGCTCCATGATCGACTGCTCAATGGTGCCATCTCGCTGGCCACGCTCCAATATCCCGCTCCCGGCCAGTACAATGACATATTCGGGCCCGTCTGGTTCAGTGTGAAAATGACCCTTGGTGTGAAAACGCTCCCCACCTATCTGCCCACCATGGAGAACGGTTAGCACCGCCATCAATTCCGCGGATGAATCACCATAGGGCAAGCTAAAGAGGTCATAGATTACGGGATCGGTCCCAACGTCGGGAGACTCACGAAAATAGTCGACCATACTAGACCAGGTCCGAGTTTCCCGTGGCACCTGAGTGGCAAATTGTTCGATGATGCCCTCCACATCTTTCTCTGA
>JAKAAL010000618.1 GCA_021802375.1 Bacillota bacterium
TGAGCCGGTCAGAGAACCGGATCTGAACTCGTATGACAGAGTGATTGTAATGCTGTCGGCAGGCAAGGACAGCTTGGCATCGTTGCTGGTGCTGCTAGATAGAGGCATCCCTCGGGACCGAATTATCCTCTATCACCAGCGGATCGATGGGGAGCCGGGGGCGGAACCATTTCTTGACTGGCCTTGTACGGATAAGTACATAGAGCTGGTCGGCCGCCACTTCGGATTGCCCGTTCACTTTCAATGGCGACGTGGGGGATTTCGGGCGGAATTGTACCGTGAGAATGACATACCACAACCTGTCGAGTTCGACCATGACGGCCGCCACGGATTTGTGCCAGTCACTCGGGCCCAGCCCAACACCCGCCGTAAGTTCCCTGCATTGAGCGCGGACCTCTCACGACGATGGTGCTCCGCGACTTTGAAGTCAGACGTGGCTCGGCGGGCTATCGCCCACGATCCCACACTTCAGGGGACGTTAGGCAATCCGAAGCGGCTTCTTCTAATCGGAGGCGAAAGGTGGGAAGAGTCGCCCGCACGATCGCGCTACGTGGCCTTTGAGCGACATCCGACTTGGAGTCGGAGCCGACAGGCCGATTTATGGAGACCTGTCATCGGGTTTTCAGAACGCCAGGTGTGGGACATCATTCGTCGATACCGATTGCTGCCGCATCCCAGCTACCTTATAGGGTTCAACCGCTGCTCATGCGTTGGTTGTGTGTTCAATGGAACGGACCACTGGGCCATGCTTCAAAAAATGGTTCCTGACCGATTTGAGCGCATTGCACAAGCAGAAGACGAGCTGGGTTTTACCATTCGGCAGGGGATTAGCATCCGTGAACAGGCCGAACAGGGTTCCTTGAATCGGATGCCCGACGACTGGGAGCAATATCGACGGTGGGCCTTTGAGCCTGAAACCTTAACCTCTCTGGATTGGGCATGGCCCGATGGCTGGTACCCTGCTGGTGCGTTTCGAGGCTATGCGGGCGGTAGTCCGTGAGCCAACCCTTCCATGCAAACCACGGGAATCCGTGATTTCTTCCTAAAACGTGAAAGCGAGGGATCGATATGTCTATTAAAGTGCGAGAGGCCCGAGCATCTCGTCGGGGCATTTACCTCCAAGATGCAGAGTTGAGGGACACGGTGTTCCAACCAGGGCAGTCCTTTGGATACATCATCGATCCGAAGGCACGAACGGTCGTGATTGTGCCGGAGGCGTCTTGCCGGCACACGGTATCCAAGAGGAATTACAAGGACACCACGCGGCCGGTTCTCGACATTCGTTCGCGTGACGCGCTCATGGCTTTACGGGACACGGAGTTTTGGCGTGTCACCATTGAGCGGGAGCGGATTGTCATCGAGGGCGTTAATGCCGAATCCCAGCATCGTCTAAAAGACGGCGAAGTGTTGGATTTGGTTGCCCTATGCGAAGTGAGAGCCCAAGTTACGGTGGGGGCCTCGCGCCAAGTGTTGGAACAGGCGGTAGGTGCAGAGCAACTGCGGTTTTTCGAGAATATCAATCCGCTGAGACCCGCTCTCGATTACGCTACACGCCTTCCTCTGCTGATGGACTCAATGTTCTCGGGGGCGGGCTTGCTGGACGCCGGGTTCGTCAACGCGGGATTTACCATCGCGTATGCGGTTGAGAAAGATCCTGACGCGGTGGCCACGTATCGAGCCAATTTAGGCGACCATGTGGAACAGGCCGACATCCGAGCGGTTCCTTCCGATCGATTTCGAAGTCCAGTCATGTGCGGGGGATCGCCGTGCCAGGGCATGAGTGCATCAAACAGACGGACAAATTACCTCGAAAATCCGAACAACGCGCTAGTCCTGGCGTACATCGAAGCGGTTAAGAGCAATCCGGCGTGCAAAATTTTCGTGTTGGAGAACGTGCCACAGATACTTTCCATAGGAAATGGGGCCTTCCGAGACGAGATTTTTGAAGCCCTTAGTGACTTCACGATTTCAGCCGGAGTGTTGAATGCAGCTGACTTTGGGACGCCACAGAATCGGCGTCGCGCGTTTTTTATCGGTTCCAAAATTGGTCGTATCGACTTGCCGCAACTAACCGTCACCCGGGCCCGTACTGTACGGGAAGCCTGGATGGGACTGACGGACCAAACTCCTAATCAGGCCGACATCTCGGAGGCCAAGCCTATCACACTGGAACGCATGGCCCACGTGCCGCCCGGAGGCAACGTGCATGATATTCCCCCGGAACTGCGTCCCAAAGGGACACACAGCGACATGTATCGGCGGCTGGTGTGGGATGAACCGGCACCGACAATGGTTCACCCGCGCAAATCAATGCTGACCCATCCCGTGCACAACAGGGTACTCTCGGTTAGAGAGGTGGCGAGATTGCAGGACGTACCAGATTCGTTCGTGTTCTACGGACGTTCTCTGGATGCGAAACAGCAACAAGTCGCCAACGGGGTACCAATACATCTGGCCACAGCCATCGCTAATCAAGTCGCGCAAGCTATTCACCAGTGGACCATTCGCCAAGCCCATCGTTCGAACTTGGCCATATGAAATAGCCCGAAAAACTGGAGGTGCCTAAAATCGGAAGCCAACTGACGATCTTCGATGTGATTGAAGCCTCTCAAATCCACGAAGCAACATCGCAAAATTCCAAGCGGTGGGAAGACCTCACTTCCGGCGATTACGTGGAAGTGTGGTGGGGAAACGGACTTCACTTCGCTGGCTGGATTACGTCGATGCGGAACGGCCATCACGTGCAACGAGAATGGGAGATCCAGACGGATTGGATAGAACGTCACGGCGGCGACCGGGAGATTGCGGCGCCCTGGCAAGAGACTTACCAGCGGCGAATTCGTTTTACACACCTCTCGGCCAACGACCGTCAGTGGCGTTGGGTTCGTCATGATGACGACTACGAGCTCCGGCCCACCGCCGATGAACTGAGAGAGCTGTTCCGGAAACACCTGGCCGATTGCCGGCCGTCTGATTCGGTGCAAGTTGCTCATATGGTTACTTCGCTGTGGCCTTCATCCATGGGCAACCTGGCATACAGCCTCTACAACGAGGTTCTGCTGGCACGGTGGCCGGACATCAAGGAGTACCTGGCCGATAAAAAGCTGACACGATATCCGCTGCCGAAACCCGTCAAGGTCCGCATTCAGGAGATGGTGAAACTTCCAGGCGAAGAGCGGTTGGAAGCACTGGCGTCTCTCCATTGGGACAAGACGGAAAATCGTAGCGGGTGGCATCTCTCGTTAGGTTCAATCGGGGGTAGCTTCATTCAGCATTGGCTAGTGAAAACAGACGATCCGAAAGTCTTAGTTGAACTCGCTTTGCTGTGCGGCCACTGGGCTGCGCCGTGTGACCACGACGAGCAGACTGCCTAAACTCTCATGAACACCGGGCTTCTTGTCCGGTGTTCTTTTGCTTTGCGGTGTGACTATGGTATAGTGGACGTGAAATATCTGACACACTTTTTTCCTCGTTTGCCAACCTCGGCACCGAGATGCATTGCTAAGTAAGCTTGGCGATGACCCATACTACTGGCTACGGTCGGTAGGCTTTCTTTCTTACGCAACTGCCCTAAAACGATTGCACACAAATTCCTGAATTGGCGGTTTTTTGCTGTGCCTACTCCCATGAGAGGATGATGACCATGTATATGGTTGCGACAATTAGTGGTCCGGAGGCTCAACAGATCGCGAAAGACGAGGAACCGTTTGGTCCGCGCTTTCCCGCGGATGTGGTCGATAATCTGACGCGCTTAGAAATTTGGGCAACCGAGTTTAAAAATTTCGGACCCGATTTCACTGAGTTTCGTGCGTTTGACCAGGACACATTGATTAGACGACGCCGCATCAAGGGCTTTTAGCTCTTGGCTAGGCCATAGCATTCTCCCCTAACACGCCCCTGGGTGTGTTTTTTGTGTTTGCGGCATCCCGCCGTATGTCAATCCGAAAG
>JAKAAL010000619.1:0-1670 GCA_021802375.1 Bacillota bacterium
AAACGTGGGCTTATCCGTTTGGAAGAACCGCGTTCGCCGCGCTTACGTTGGCAAAATCAGGACTTGATAGGCGGGCACCTGAAGCAAAGTTTCCACCGCCTGGGATAGCTCCGCGCGCAACACCGGATTACTCGCCGAACGCGCGACCACCACTACTCCTTGAACTGCAGGACCCACTTGATCCAAAGGAACCACCGTCTGTCCGGCGTTGTTGTTTACTAATAGGGGCGAGGTCCCTCCGGAGAGAGAACTTGATGAGGTCACGAACTGCGACTGAATGGTTCTGCTTAGGGTAACGGCCACCTTAACTCGACCGGCACCCGGGATGGATTGCAAGATGTCTACCAGTTGCCTGGCCACTTGATTTTCCTGGTCAACCAAAGGACTCGCCGCAACCTCGGGCGATGCCCTGGAGGCCGTCGGACGGGGGCGAATGCTGCCCACCACCAAGAGCACCAGGCCCAGTGCGGCCAGTACCGCGATGCGCAAGAATTTGGGCTTATCGTTGCGCAGTAGGTTTTGCCACCATTGCGAATTCATCGTATCCCTCCCTCACCATTCGACCGTCCCACTAGGAGTCTTTCGGCGACACAATCCGCAATTGGGCGACTCGGACGCCTCGTCCCATGGTCAACGACACGGCCTGCTTGGCCATCGTTCTCACTAGCTTGAGTGACGTCCTAGGAGCTACATTCACCAGCACACCAACGTTAGAACTTGACAGGGAGCGGATAATGCACGCACGCACGCCCGGAACGGTCTCTACCATGGCTTCTGCTTGATGCCGTTCCTCGCTTGCGATGGCACCGGTAAGCGACGGGCCGCGGCTCACCCAAGAAAACGCCGAAACGGGATGATCACGGTTGACATAACTCACGGCATTGGACAGGGGGCGAATCATCACCGCTAAAATCACCAAGCCGACCACCAAGCCTGCATAACGACGGAGATCACCCTTAGGCATCACGATGTCGACCAAGTTTCCCACTAATACGATGACAATCAGGGTTCGGACCCAGCCGCCGACCATAGCCCACATTAGGGCACCGCCCCGTTGGAAGCGGAAAGCACCACGGTTACGATGAGGAAGAACATGAGCGCGACTGCGCCCGCGATCGCCACCAACCAGCCGATGGCCGTCGCCATGGCATTAAGGCTTTTGACCATCCCCTCCACCGCCAAAGGCTCGGTAGCGGCGGCGGCCACGCGATAGAGAAACATCATCACCATAAGTTTCAAAAGCGGAAAGACGACCAGAACAATGATGGCCAGCGCTCCAACCAGGCTTACGGCGTTTTTCAGCATTAACGAAGAGCCAAGCACCGCCTCCATCGCGTCGGATACGGCCTTGCCGATCACGGGAACAAAACTTCCCATCACGAACTTACTACTGCGCAATAGGACGCCATCGGCTACGGAGGCGGCAGCCCCTTCTACCGCCATGACCCCAAGAAATACCGTCATCAATCCGCCGAGCAAGGTCAGTCCGATTTGCCGAAATAGCGCGGCGAGACCGTTTAAAGAAAACCGAGGGAGCCAATGGCTGACCAGCTCAACCACGGTTGCCAGCATCATCGCCGGCAGTACCCAGTTTTTCGTGAGCACCGCCGTCAAGTTAATCGTAGCCAACATGAGTGGATGGAAGATACCGGCCGAAGTCAAGGCGCCGG
>JAKAAL010000619.1:1680-3943 GCA_021802375.1 Bacillota bacterium
GCCCGCCATCAGCACGATAACCGTTGGAATCATCGATTCCATAAGGCCCACTAGGGAAGACACCATGTGATGGACTAAGTGAACCGCGCTGATAAAGGACCTAAGACCCACGGTAATGAACGCGGACAGCACAACCCATCTGGCAATGCGCACTACTTCGGGAATGTCGCTGGTCTCAGCCAGCCTCTCCAGCAGCGCTGCTAGCACAGCTAGAATAAACAAGATGCCCAATACCCTAGCCATTTGATTGAAGTCTCCTAATGCTGCCCTTTCCAACGCCTGCAGCAAGGCATTGGGGTCAAAGGGATTTTTCCGATGGATTAGATCGTTTACGACCTGACCAACGCTGGGCAGCCGAACCGGATGAGGTCCAGCCACCAATTGATTCAGCGCTTGGTTCAGTCCGTGATCGTTGAGCGTTTGCAGTTGGTTCCGGATAGTCGGGCCCACCCCCTGAGCCTTTGCCAACCCAGTCCGCAAACAAAGAAATAGTCCGATGGTCGCTGCCCCAAGTCCCAACCGCATGGTCTTCATCACATCCCCCCTCTCGCGCTCAGGCAGGCACCATCTTTAGCAAAGCTTCGGTGACCGATGCAATTAACGGAACAGCCAAGAGCAAAATAAATAGCTTGCCAGCTAGTTCTAAGCGTACGCCTACCCCCGATTCTCCACTGTCATAGGCAATCCGGGCCGCCAGGGTAGTTAAATAAGCGATTCCCACCACCTTCAGCAACAGTCCCAAATACACTCCTGGGATGTTGGCCAGTGCGGCTATTCTGGTGACATCGTTGACGACGCGGACCAGGGTAGGAATCAAGACGACTAGCATCAGCGCGCCGCCGCCGAGCCGCACGATCTCAGAAAATGGTCCCTTTTGTTCGCGCAAAACCATGATGATGATGGTTAGAATGAGACCGAGACCCACAATCTGCAACAGTTCTGCCATTTTCGCGCCCCTAGAGGTTAAACATCGCTCGAACCGTCCGAAAGAGTAGCGCCACTTCCTGCAACACCATCAAAAATCCTATGACGAGACCCGCAAGTGCGACCAGTTGGCCCCATTCCTTGCGATCCAGGCGTTCCAAGACGGCATACGCCACAGTAACCAGAATGCCGATACCCGCCAATTTGAAGATTAAGTCGATATTAGCCATCACTTCCCTCCCGTGCTTAGAGCAGGATCAACACTGCGGTCACTCCTGCCAAGGTGCTAAGCGTCTCGACCATGCGTGCCTTCTTGCCAAATTCGTCCCGAATTCCCGTAAGAATACGGCTCATCTCCTCAGCACCATGATCTAAAGCTTGCCCTTGCCACCACGCAGGCGCTGAAGCCAAGGGAGGTATCAACTCGGCCAGGATCTTCTGCTCTTCCGGTCCTAACCGTCGGTCACTGGCAACGGCCGCTTGGCTGGCCTCAGCCAACGAACGGCCGTGCGTTAAGGCCTCAGCGAGACATCTTGAGGCGTTCTTTAGCGATGGCGTCGTGGCGGATATTTCAAAGGCTTCAGCGATAGGCCGCTGTCGGAAGGTGATCTCAACTTTTAGCCTCTCCAAGAACGAGGTCCATTCAGCAAGGCCACGTACCCGTTGGCGGTAGGGTTCCGCCAAATACCGGCCAATCAATGCCGCAGAAACCACGACCATGAGCCCGCCCACGCCTTTCGCCATCATCCGACTTGTCCCTCCAGCGCCTGCGAGTGGCCAAAGCGGACGACGCGCTCCACCGTTCCCGGTCCGTTGCGCCGACTTAACCCTACCAGCGCGTCAAACACCCCTTCCTTCCACAATCGATGCACCATCGGATTTTGGGTTAAGGTCTCGAATGCACCTAAATGCACGGACGCCACTACCTTAACGCCCGACCAGCGGGCCTTCCACAACGCCTCAAAATCTTCTGCCAACGCGAGCTCGTCAACGACCAACACGTCGGGAGACAACGCGCGCAAAGCGGCCAGCATGCCCTCTGCCTTTGGCCATCCGTCGAGCACATCAGAGTGACTCCCCATCCGGTAGCTCGGCTCCCCGGCGTCGCAGCCGGCAATCTCACTTCTTTCATCGATAATCACGGTAATCTCGCCGCCATCCGCGAAGACTCGGGCTAAATCACGGATTAGGGTGGTTTTGCCTGCCCGCGGCGGCGAGGCTACCAGCAAGGAAAGCGCTGCACGACTCCCCAGGGCCGAGAGCACGTCGTCCGCCAAGCCTTCCACCGCCCGGGCCCGACGAATGCTTAGCCCGGAAATGTCTCTTAGCGTATCAACCC
>JAKAAL010000620.1 GCA_021802375.1 Bacillota bacterium
GTATGGCTTGAGATATTTCTTTGATGTCTTGTTCAGTGAGCTCCACGTCCAAGGCACCGACATTCTCATCGAGATAGTGCCGCCGTTTGGTTCCTGGGATAGGAACAACGTCTTGCCCCTGGGCTAAGACCCATGCCAACGCAAGTTGTGCTGGCGTTGACCCTTTGGTCTGAGCGAGCCGCTCAATAATGCGCACCAACTCCAAGTTTTTTTGGAAGTTCTCCCCCTGAAACCTGGGATGGTGGCGTCGATAGTCATCTGTCGGTAAGTCATCCGGTGTTTTAAAGCGGCCCGTGAGAAATCCCCGCCCCAAGGGACTATATGCCACAAATCCGATGTGTAAACCACGGACCAAAGGCAGTATTTCGTCTTCGGGGTCCCGACTCCAAAGCGAATACTCCGTTTGCAAAGCGCTAATAGGATGCGTGGCGTTGGCCCGGCGGATGGTGGCCGGTGCCGCTTCTGATAGGCCTAGATACTTAACTTTCCCGGCTTGCACCAAATCAGCCATCGCTCCCACGGTGTCCTCGATGGGAACCGTCGGATCGACCCGACGCAGATAATACAAATCAATAAAATCCACCTTTAACCGACGTAGCGACGCCTCAGCCGCCTCGCGCACATATTCAGGAGTGCCGTTAATTCGAACAAATCGTCCATCAAAAGCCCTCTGGTTGCCGAACTTGGTCGCCAACACCACCTGGTCGCGACGACCCTCTATGGCCCGTCCCACCAGCTCTTCGTTGGTAAACGGCCCATACATGTCAGCCGTGTCGATCAAGGTGACCCCGAGCTCTATCGCCCTATGGATGGTGCGAACGGATTCTAGGTCATCTCGATCGCCATAAAAATCGGACATTCCCATACAACCGAGTCCAAGCGCCGACACCGTAAGACCTTGAGAACCTATCTGACGCTTTTGCATACTCCACCTCCATCCCTAGCATAACCGACTACGACCACTCTTGGCGCATGCCTACTAATGCTCTTTGCTGCCGTCCATCCGCTACAATAGTCCTTGGGGCTTCATGACAGGAGTGAACCGTCACGCCGACCCATCGTAGTGGTCGATATTTAATCATAGCAGCAATTCTGCTAGCGGCAGCTAATCTTAGACCCGCTATCACCGGCGTAGGACCACTCATCGCCGCCATTTCCCACGGAACTGGCCTTTCACCAGCCTTGGCAGGCTTGGTCACGACTCTGCCTCTGTTAGCCTTCGGACTGGTCTCACCGCTCGCCCCACACATCGCCCGGCGGCTAGGACTAGAACGGGCTCTCAGTCTGGGGCTCGTCGTTTTAGGCATAGGCACGGTGCTCCGGGCCCAAGGGTCCGAGTCAGCCCTACTCGTGGGAATGTTTTGGGTAGGGGCCGGCATTGCTATCGGCAATGTCCTCTTGCCGAGTTTAGTCAAACGCGATTTCCCCACGCAAATCGGAGTAATGACCGGCGCCTACGTCACCGTGATGAATGTGTTTGCTGGACTCGGCTCGGGGGTAAGCGTCCCCCTGGCCCGTGACCTGGGCCTTTCCTGGCGGGGGTCCTTAGCAATTTGGGCGCTCTTAGCCGTGATCGGCCTATGCGTATGGTTTCCGTACCTCAAATATCGCCATCAACCCGATGTCCCTCAAGGTCCGGGATTTTGGCGATCGCCCATCGCCTGGCAAATCACTCTGTTTATGGACTGCAATCCTTATTGTTCTATGTCAACATTGCGTGGCTGCCCACATTACTGCATGATCGGGGATTTTCTTTGGCGATTTCCGGTTGGATTGTGTCTTTAGTTCAGATTGTGAGTTTGCCCGGGACATTTCTCATGCCGGTTTTAGCTGAACGGCAACGCCGTCAACATAGCCTGGTGCTCGCAACCGCCGCCATGTTTATCGTCGGATATCTGGGGTTGTGGCTCATGACCAGCCAATTGTGGTCGATTATCTGGGTCATATGGGTCGGCTTTGGATCGGGCGTCAGCATTAGCCTCGCACTGGCCTTCTTTAGCTTAAGAACCTATCACCACGAAAGTGCCGCGAGAATATCCGGCATGGCCCAGTCAGTAGGCTATCTCTTGGCTGCTCTGGGTCCGATTGCCGCCGGGTATTTGCACGCCGTAACAGCGAGCTGGACCTGGCCGCTCGTAATGCTGGTTATTGTCTCCGTATTGATGACTATAGCCGGACTTGGCGCGTCACGAGACATATATTTAGATGCACCTGCCTCGCACCATAGTTCACCCGAATAGTTTGCGTGAGTGGTCCCTTAAGAGGATGGGTGAGAAGGCCAGGCCTGCCACTTTAAGTCGGTACCGGCACGCATCACAACCCATCCCTGGCCGATCGCCACGTTAGGAAAGGGCAATTTTAGTTCGGTGTGGTTTTGCCAATTGACTAATTCGCTATGGTCAGACAACCCGCCGATAGCCACCCAGGTTCCATCCACCGTGGCTGATCCACCGGGATTAACAGTGGATGTCAGTTGTTGCGTGGTTCGGCGGGGAACATTAAGGGCATACACGGGAAACGCCCCGGCATTCACTGTGGAACTCATCTTTGGACTGTAGCGCGCTGAAAACAGCACGGTTCCCGCCGACACCCCGTCCAACCGACTGGGGGCTTGAAATAGCGGGATCCGCCCCGTGATGGCCCGTCGGTGATAGGGTCTAAACCACAAAGCCCCGGCCGATGACGCCTGGGGATGGTCACGTGCGACTGCGATAAAAAGCCCCCGGGGAGCGGACCCGAGTGCAACAAACAGCTCCCTTTGGGTGTTTTGATTGGCGGACGCCACGACCGAAAGTCGGCGGGTCGTCAAATTGTCCCGATACACGCGGCTAATGAGTCCCTTGGGGGTGGCCAGCGTTGATAGCCAATAGGCGGTGTGGCCGACAATACTTAGTCCCTTAACCGGGCCCACGCTCGAGCTTGACGGCGACAGGGACAAGAGCGTGTAGGTCTTTTGAGAATGAAGCGATTTAGCCATAACCGTGCGATACGATCCGTTCGTCGCCAACGCATCGGCATACACCAACCACCCATGAGAAAGAGCAACCACACTCGCCTCATGCTCAAAAGGCAGGCGCAATACCGTCTGGGATTTTCCTGTGCGCGTGTTAACTAGGTAAAGCGTTTGCCGCCAACCATTGGTCGGGCTCGGAAAGATGCTCATGACAAGATGATGGTGTGACAACCCGACGAGTTGATCGTTGGGCGTCAGATGAGGCAGGATGTGCCAAGGTCCAAGTGACGCACGACTGGGAGTGAGCGTCCCGGCCACATTGGTGAGGGGTGGATAGTTGTGTACGGGTCCTGGGGAGGAAGCCGGGACTACCCCACAAGCGGGCAAGGCCAATAACATCAACATGCCAACTACCCGTTGCAGTCGCTTCACCACGACCATCCTTCCACGACGAAGACTCATGACTTAGGGCCAACGGGTGATACCGCCCAGAAGTTACGCTGCCCAACCTCCCCATTCGCCCTTATCGTCTTAGGCTTAGTGTACTCCAAAAACCTCACCGGCCTGGTCAACGCTGACGCGATAGGCGGCAGGTTCGTTCGGCAATCCCGGCATACGGATCATGCTCCCGGCTAAGGGCACCACGTACCCCGCTCCCCTGGATACCTCAATATCCCGAACATGAAACACAAAACCCTCGGGACACCCCAGTAACTTGGGATTATCGCTCAGCGAATACTGGGTCTTGGCAATGCAAACCCGGAGATTTTCGAGATCCCACCGCTTAATCCGTGACAATGCTAACAGAGCGTCTGGCGCATATTCAACCGAGCGCGCACCATAGATATCCCGGGCAATGATACCGATTTTCTCTTGAATGGGCAGGTCGGGCGTATAGAGCGGCGTGACCGTCGGTGCGCTGTGCTGCAGTTCCTGTGCGACCACCTCGGCCAACTGGCCCCCACCGTGACCATAGCAGTGCGGTATGA
>JAKAAL010000621.1 GCA_021802375.1 Bacillota bacterium
CTATAACCGTTGCCGTGACGATGGGGGAACATCGGGAGCGTTGGCACCGTGTCCGCAATGCTCCCACGCTTTCCGCTCTATGTCGAACAGGCGACTGGTTTAATGCCCAGCCCAGGCTATCATCGGTAAACTCTTCCGGACGCCAGCCGGCACTCACCAACACGTCCACTTCCGTCGTGGCGAACCGCTTCTACACCCGATAGCAGCTGGGTTTTCCCGGCCAAGACATCTAAGACACCCTGCTGTAACCTTTAATAGTCGCCCCACGTTATTGTTCATAGGGAACCATCGATTCAGCGAAAGAATGCTAAGTCAGGGGGAATTGTCCATGTTTGACACCGCACGTCGACGCGCTAGAGGCGTCTGGCGCACGGGGTGGGTCGCCATCGCCGTGCCCTTCATTTCGGCCAGCTTCTTCTTGGGCGGTGGTGCCAACGCCGCCCGATCCCCGACGGATCGACTCGCTGCACCTGCTCGAGCGATTCCTGTGACCACCGGTACGGTCACGGCGTCTACCGTACTGCGTAAAATTCCGGTGATGGTAGTTCCGACGATCGAGGGTAGGTCTAATCCGTTGTGGCCTCCGTCTGCTCCGGTGACGGCCGATGCCTGGGTCGCCATTCCTTCCGCGAGCGCAGCACACCTCGCCGACTATCTCGTGCCCTTGAATCGTGGCGGGAGCGAAGAATGGATCAGCCTCTTAGGGCCCCGCGGTATGACCGGGTCCGCGTTGGGCGGCGGCAATGGGGCCGATGGCGTGACGCTTACCAACGGAACGACTTCTCTGTCCCTGACGTTAGGATCGGCCCACTCGATCGGTGTTCGCTCCCTGAATGATTTATTTCCGGCTGCGGGGAAGCTCACCCATGAGACGGTGCCGCACTCTTGGCTCCCTCGGGATTTGTTGCACCCCGCGACCCTCGTCTATCGCGATCACCATCAGCACGCATTCTTCGCCTACGAGACGAAAGGAGGCACGGACGTCTACGGCCTCGGCCAGTACACACCGACCTCCCGGACAGCGAACCCCAGGGGCTGGGTGGCCGCGAAGCTTACCTTTACGGCACCACCCAGCCAGGCCGGTCTGGCACCCTGGGTGATTCATCGCGGGCTGACCATTTTCCGGAGTACCATTGCCGGGGTCGCTCCGCCGCAAGCGGCGATTCCCGTGGTGACCGGATCTACGCCGCCCTATTCGGGGCATTCCGAGATCCCGACGGTCATCCTGCCGGTGCGCTATCCGACGGCGGGGCCGCATGCCAAGCCCCACGTGCCAGCGGAAGCAGCGGTGGCGATTCCGCCCGCCATTGCCAAGCATCTGGCCGACTACGTCGTTCCTGCCTGGGATGGAGGTCCATGGGTTATGGTGCTAGGACCTCGGGGTATGACGGGATCCGTCCTTATTGGCGGGGATGGAGGAGAAGGTGTCACACTGCACCAAGGCACGACCACGTTAGGCCTTGGCCTAGCTGGACCATTATGGGTGCAAGGAGCCGATCAAGAAGACTTTTTATTTCCGGCCGCAGGAGCACTTGCAAACATGAATCTGCCGCATTATTGGACGTCACAGCACTTGTTACATCCCGCTACCATCGCCTACACCGATGATCAGCATATAGCATTTTATGCGTATGCTACCCGGAATGGGCAGAGGGTCTATGGGATGGGTGAATTCAACGGATTACCACACACCCGTGCGTATACTGCCTCATTGTTCGGAGAAGATGGCACCAATGTCATCTTGGCCACTGCCTCGGCACGCACACTGGCGCTGGCGCCTTGGATTATGCGTCGTGCTCGGGCCCTGATCGTGGGACCGTTTACGCTAACCCATCGCGCGTAACCAATAGGGATGGCCCGTGTCTCATTGCATCTGCAGGCAGGGGCCATCCCATATTTAAGCAGCTTCAGGTCCGATTAGGCGAGGTTGTAAATTGCGTCATCATAAATCACCGCAATGAGGTAAGATCCCGATAACCCGGTGCTATCGTAGGTATAGTGCCCGGTATGGCCTGGGCTCGGAGTGTCCCACGATGAGTTTCCCCAGGCCCAAGCCGCGTTGTACCAGCTGGTAGGAAGCGTTGGGGAATATCCTTGATCTTCGGCCCATTTCTTCAGCTTGGCGCCTCCAGTGGTTAAAGAGCTTTGGTTGGCGGCCGTGACAACCTCACAATACCCCGAAGCCAGGACTTCACCTTGCGCTTTAGCTGCCGCAATACCAGAAGCGGTGTGATAAAAAGGAGGGAACTCTGTACACAAATCATTGAAATCAAAACTGATGCCACACCCCGTATAATTCCCTGTATCGGAGTTGCCGGGATTGTTGCAGACGGCTCCACTACTATTCGACTTATCCGACCCCTCGGTAATCCACTCGGCGAGCACGACCCCCTGAGGGACTCCGCCGCTATAACTTTGCACGATCGTGGCCCAATATTGAGCCGTTGTACTTTGCCAGAATCTCTCTCCGTCATTACCAGTGGCGTTATCGAGTTCAACAAACGTTGTAGCCATCGCGTGTCCATCCTTTCCGTGTTGAAGTGCGCGGATGATCTCCGCACTCTATAAATCGTTCGGGCGGTCCCTCATTGATTCACCGTCGTAAATTAAGCCCCTGTTCGGCGGGAACCATGCCGATCTGTGTCCGCTGTCTTCGGGCTCATGGATACCGTCGCATCACCCAAGAAGAACGGCTTTCCGATGTACCAAGTGTAAGGTGTCAATCCAATGGATCGAAAGATCTGGATGGTCCCACCAGAAATGCAAATCCTCTCCCGTCACATCGGAGTAAAAACGATAGGCGAGCGGTTGGTGAAGGTACGCCAATCCTAAACCCGCTAATGCAACGCGAGGGTAAGGCTTAGGTAATGTACCCAACTCCTCATCGGTATAGTGGTGAAATGGGGCCTCTCTAGTTGCGATCAGCACATTTTGGCCGGTGACCATCCGATAGTTGGCAACGACGCATACTTGCTGAGATTCCGCCCATTTGATGGCCGTCGCAATCGTGGATGCACTGTCGGGAGGGATAAGAATATCGGAGTCCAACCACAGCATCCAGGCGGCTTCCTCCCGAGGATAGCGTGCGGCAATCGCCTCGACTACGCGATTCCGGCTCTCGGGAATCGTGCCCCCATCTCCCACGAAAAACTGTACGGGGCGCTGCAATAATTGGCCCACCATTCGTAGTTGCATAATACTTTGAATCATCGCGCGCTGATCATGCGTCGCAATGCCCACGCTTAGGGGGACGGACCTCGTCCGAGTTCTCGATACGGGTCGTTCCATCGGTGAAGCACCTCCTACTAAGGTGTGACCAGATTACACCAGGACCATCGGTGTTCGAAGCCCTACAGGCAAACTATCTATCCGATGCGGATGGATAGTTGGATGACCCCACCAGAAATGCAGATCTTCGCCTACGGTATCTGCATGAAAGCGATACGCAAGGGGTTGCGCTAGATAGGCTAGGCCTAAGCCTGCTAGTCGAGTCTTGGGATAAGATGTCGGATGTGGCATGTCTTCGGATGGGGAGCTCTCCGAAACTGAACCCAGTGCGGGGGTCGCATGCAGTATCGTGTTCTCGTGCGCTCCCCGAGGGTCCGCCACCATACACATCTGGTGCGCTTCGGCCCACGGAATGGCTTGACTCAACACGGGAGCACTCCCCGGAAACAGCACAATGTCAGAATTCCACCACAACATCCATAACGTAGGATGATCTGGAAACTCCTGTTGGAGCATCTCTAGAATGGTGTTTCGTGCACGTGGACTGCTGGATCCATCCCCGATTACGAAGCGAATTGGCCGATGAAGTAGCTCGGCTGTCGCGGCCAATTCTAACACGCTTTGAATTACGGCTCGGTGGTCATACGTGGGTACCGCAACAATTAGTGATGCACTGTCGGGAGGGATAAGAATATCGGAGTCCAAC
>JAKAAL010000622.1 GCA_021802375.1 Bacillota bacterium
TTCCGACGCCATTCAGCGCGGTATGGGGTCCGAGATTATTGCCGAACTGATGGAAGCCCTGAAGTACATGCCGTTTAGCGCAGGCGATGCCATTGAACCAGAGGCTCCCTTGCATTCCTTGGTCGAGGGGGCGTTTTGTGGGTGCCATGCCCCAGCGTCTGCCGAATTGAATGGGACGTCCAGAAAGGAGCGCGATAAGCCATGCCCATAATACTGACCTACGGGTGGTGGTGGATTTTTCCGGTGTTCGGAATCGCCGCGATGCTCGTCTTTCGGTGGGTGATGGGGTCACAAAGCCCACGGCATCGGCACTCGGTCTCGTTTGGCCCCGGATGCGGTCCCCCACGAGCATGCGGAACGGGTGTGAGCGCGGAATTCCGTGAATCCGTGCCTCCAACGGCTTCCTCACACCCAGACCCTTTGGTGATCGCGCGGGAGCGATACGCCCAGGGTCTCATATCCCCAAATGAATTTGACGCCCTGGTCGAAAGACTCGTGAAAACGGAGGGGAAACCCTGGTAACGAGCACGGGGGGAACGCATGATAAGCACACGGGAAGGAGAGGATCTCAATGGAGCACGATGTGGTGTGTCAGATGGCCGTGGATCCGACCACGGCCATTGCACGGGACTATCAGGATCAAACGTACTATTTCTGTTGCGAAGGCTGTGCCCGGGCCTTCCTCGCGGATCCCGGCCCCTATCTCCTGCATAACACGCCCCAAAAGCCCGGTTAGGACACGTGGTGTGAAGTGGGATGGGAATACGGGAGGGGGATAGACGATGGCCACAGACACTGGAGAGCACGCGGTGACCGAACCCTCGGGGTCGGCCGCAGGCGGCGTGACGCTGGAAATCGGGGGAATGACGTGTGCCACGTGTGCCCTCAGTATTGAAAAGGCGTTGAAGCAACAGCCGGGGGTCGCGAAGGCCCAGGTGAACCTGGCGCTGGAACGCGCGGATATCCGATTTGACGCCAGTCAAGTGGCCCTGCCCGAACTTATGCAAGCCGTGACGCAACTGGGCTACACGGTCCGCCACGATACGGTGACGCTATGGGTCCGAGGGATCGATGAGGAGCCCCTCCGCCAACGGCTCGAATTGATGCTGGAGGCTCTAGACGGGGTGGCAAACGTGCGGGCCAACATGACCACGGGATCCGTCACCGTGGACTTGGTGCGTGGCGTGGGTCGTCTGGATGCGGTGCAAGCCGCCTTGCGCCAGGGAGGCTTTGACGCGGAAGTAGCGCCCGCTGTCCCCTCGTCCGATCCGCGTCAGGCGGAACTCGCCCGCGCCCGAAGAAATTTCGGGATAGCCTTGATCTTTACCCTCCCCGTGTGGGTGGCTATGGTGCACATGCTGCTGGGGATTGGTCCCACATGGCTCGCGATGCCGATTGTGGTGGCGCTGAGCGCCACCATCGTCCAATGGGGCCCCGGTATGGGATTTACGCGGCGGGCCTGGATGAACCTGCGTCATCGCAATGCTAATATGGATGTGCTGGTAGCGCTGGGCACCTTGGCCGCCTGGGGACTTTCAGTCTATGACTGGGGCGTCGGCGGGCCGTTGTATTTTGACGTGTCCGCCACGGTGATCACGCTGATTATCCTGGGCAAATATTTTGAGGCCTTGGCCAAAGGCCGCACGGGGGCGGCCATTGCTGAATTATTAGCATTGCAGCCCCATGAGGCCCGGCGCCGAACCCCCGCAGGGGACTGGGAGACGGTGACGACGGACAGCGTGCAAGCAGGAGACCAGATCCAAGTCCGGGCCGGGGATCGGATTCCGGCGGACGGTATGGTAGTGGAAGGTACCGGGGCAGTCGATGAAGCTATGTTGACGGGGGAGCCGATGCCCCAAGAAAAACACCCGGGGAGCACCGTGTCGGCGGGAACCGTCAACGGGTCGACGACATTGATCATCGAAGCGACGGCGGTGGGGCACGACACCACCTTGGCGCACATTGTGCGTACCGTCGAGGAAGCGCAAGCGACCAAGGCTCCTGTGCAACGCTTCGCGGATCGCGTCGCCAGCGTTTTTGTGCCCAGTGTGATGGGCATTGCCCTGGTTACCCTGGGTACGTGGGGATTCGGCACCGGCGATTGGCGCCATGCCATTTTGGCGGCGGTCGCCGTGTTGGTGGTCGCCTGTCCTTGTGCCTTGGGATTAGCCACTCCTACCGCTGTCATGGTGGGCTCCGGCGTTGGGGCCAAATGGGGCATCTTATATCGGAGTGGGGAGGCCCTGGAAAAGGTGTCGGGGGTGACCTTGGTCGCGATGGATAAGACCGGCACCTTAACCGCAGGGCGTCCTCGCATGCAGGCCATGCAGGCAGCTGAGGATGTGGCAGACGCCGAGGTCTTGGGGTGGGCAGCGGCCTTAGAACAGGAGTCGAATCATCCCCTGGCCCGGGCCATCGTGGGGGCAGCTGCTGAGCAGGGGGTTCGCGTACTCCCTGCGGAGGATGTGTATACCGAGGCAGGCCAAGGGGTGGTCGGCATGGTGAATGGGGCCGAGGTCATGGTCGGGAATGCCACTCTTCTCCATGCCTATGGAGTGTCCTTGCCGCCAGACCCGGAAGAGACCTGGACCCGGTGGCAACAAGAGGGGGCGACCGTGGTGTGGGTGGCGCGGAACAGCCAGTGGGTGGGCACGATGGCGGTGGCCGATTTTGTCCGCGACGACGCGGTAGACCTCATCCAGGCCCTGCACCGCCGCAAGATCCAGGTGGCCATGCTGACGGGAGACCAAACCCGGACGGCCGGGGCCGTCGGTCACAAGCTGGGCGTGGATCGGATTTTTGCCGAATTGATGCCGCAGGACAAAGCGCGGGTGATCGAACAATTGCAGCACGAAGGCTACCATGTGCTCATGGTCGGGGATGGGATCAACGATGCCCCGGCATTGGTTGCAGCGGATGTCGGGATGGCCGTCGGTTCGGGAACCGATGTCGCCATTGAGGCAGCCGATATTACGTTAATGGCACCCGAAATTTCAGGAATCCTGCGGGCACTGACGGTCGGCAAAAAGACGCTCGGCAAGATTCGGCAAAATCTCTTTTGGGCCATGATTTACAACGTGATTCTCATCCCCTTTGGCTAACTCTTTTTGTCATAGGTTTGACTAATGACGTTGTCATTACTGCTTCCGTTACGAGGATTGCTATGCCAGGATACCAGGGATGGCTCGACCAAGCTGGTCCAGCACCCTGATCATTCGCGGGTGGCGTAGGCCGTGTGTTTTGGCCGTACGTCCAACGCGAATCCCAGCCCTTCGGGCTGATTTCCGATAGGTCTCTCGTCAAAAAGGCACTGCGTACCTTATGACAGCCATGTTAGTCGAAGTGATGACAATTAGCGTTAGCGCCAACACCTGCCACGACTTCATCCGTCGCCGAGTGGCCCCCCGAGTTTTTACTCAACCTGGTACCCTGCTGCCTGAACCGCCTGGGCCAAATCCGTGCGGGACGCCTTGGTGGGATCAAAGGTCACCTTCGCCCACGCCCCTTCCAAATTGACTTCCGCGGCCCGAACGCCCTCCACACTTTTCAACGCTTGGGTCACCGTCATCACACAGTGATGGCAAGTCATGCCCTTTATAGGTAACTCCACTCGTTCCATACATGGTTCCTCCTCATCAGGTCTTATTCTATTCTTGATCACTGTCAGACGTGTTGTTCCACCGGTAAGAGGCTCTGCGTCTCGCCGGTGGGCAGGTGCATGCCGCGGAGCAACAACGAGTTGGTGACCACCGAGACCGAACTGAAAGCCATCGCGGCCCCCGCAATCATGGGGGACAGGTACCCCAGCGCCGCCAAGGGGATGAGAATCACGTTGTAAATCATGGCCCAAAAGAGATTTTGCCGAATCTTGCCGAGCGTCTTTTTGCCGACCGTCAGTGCCCGCAGGATTCCTGAAATTTCGGGTGCCATTAA
>JAKAAL010000623.1 GCA_021802375.1 Bacillota bacterium
CGGCCAAGAGGCCGCCCACCCGCTTGACCCCCTCCCGGCTTCGCCTGGGAAGGGGAATGCGCGGGCTTTATGTTCAATGTGTTATTCATTTAAAAGCTCCCTTCGCAAATCCCCGGACAAGGACTCGAAGAACCAACGTTCTATCACACCGTGCGCCGAATCGAGCCACGCATCGCTTTCTAAGTAAAAATCGATTTTGGGATTAACGCTAGTTAACCAGAGCTGCCAAAATAATGTCTTCTGGTTATCGAGCATCCCCGTGGCGCAATTTGAGGTGAAGACACCTTCGGGCGAATAAGCATTAAATGAGACTTGAAAGTTAACGTTCGTGGCATTACGGGTAACCGAGTCTCCGAACAAACAGCGCAACGATTCGGAAGCTACTTTTCTCGCATTGGATTACCTCGGGACATCGACAAAGACCGCGTTAAAGAGTTCCTGCAAAACGCATAAACCCGAGCCATTCCCTTCGAAGTCTGGTGCTTTATGACTAGAGACGATTTACTTCATTAAAGAGCGATATTCGGGGGCGTATGGGCCGTAAGACTTGTACGAGTGCAAATGGCCCCGGGGCAGTCTCCCTTTCCGTCTCACCTGTAAAATCCATGTTGGACGGTTCTACCTGAGGGATTAATGAGAGTAGGAGGCCAAATTTCTTGAAGGGTCTTCATCATGTCGAAATTTATGTCTCCAACCGGATATGTCGTTTCTTTCCCAATGGATATCAGAAATGTGCAGATGGCAGATGTCACTGGAGCGCATTCCCAAAGATATGGCTATTAAAACAACTTGTCACGGAGCCTGAGCTTATCATTGGAGATTTAAAACACCGGATTGCCGTTTGACGCGGACGGAACACCGTTTGAATGTGGGGACAGCTTCGAGCGCCTCCTGACAACGGGATGGCACACCTCAAGAACGGTCGTCACCAAGAGTTCAACTGGCACAGCAATCCGAAGAACAAGAAGAGATTTCGCCTGGACCATGCGTTGGTGTCTGACCCCGTCCGGGACCATGCCAGCGCATGTTGGTATTCGGATGGTGAGCGAACCCCCAGATATTCGGATCAGTCCCCGCTGGTAGTCCAACTGGATCTGTAGGGCGGTCGCATGGGTTAATGGGAGGATGTCGTGTTCAGCGGGCCGAGCCCATGGAGTTCGTGTCGTAAGTTCGCTATTACCTCGTACGGGACACTCGGGGACGAGAGCGTATTGCCACAAGCGAGTCCATGGGCTGGGAATCTCAGGACGAACGAAACGGTGTGCCAACTCCTTGGGTTGGAACTTGCGTTCAAAATCGCTCTCGTTAGGCTCCCACAAGCGCTGCCAGACGTCGCCTGGGTCACGTCCTGTTAAGCCCCCTATAAACCCTGGACAAAACGAATCCACGACCGGCGTTTGCTGTCGTCTCGCTGGAGGCGGAGAACGGGGCATGATAGGCTGGAACGCTTGGGCCATAACCCTTAGGGCCTTGTCTCGCAATATCATGCCCCGAGAGGCTCCGGGTCCAGCGATCAGTTTCACGCTTAGCGCAACGCCGGCATGGATTGCCTTGCGTCCTGATTAGCAGACAGATGCCTCTGGCACATATGGGGACCGTCCACAATGCATACGATAGAATCGATTCGTAGGAGCCGATTGGGCTCACCCACCCTATCCACCCAAGGAGGACGGTAGATGGACCTCCGTTATGTGCTCATGGATGTCGACGGCGTTATTGTGCCAGGACGTGGGTCGCGCTTCGCACCCCACTGGGCAGATAAATATGGTCTGACCGATACCGTAACGAAGTCATTTTTTCGTGGCCCATTTCGGCAGTGCATGGTGGGGAAGGCGGACCTTCGGGTTGAATTGCTACCCTATTTCGCGCAATGGGAGTGGTCGGGTAACATCGACAACTTTCTTGCCAATTGGTTTTGCTGTGAACATATTGTCGACAGCCAGGTTCTTGCGGTGATGGACCGCTTGCGCCAAGAGGATGTGGGGGTGTACCTCGCCACCAATCAGGCAGCCTATCGTATCCATTATCTACAGGAACACATGGACTTAATGGACCATGTCGATGGCGTGTTTGCCTCGTGCATGGTGGACACCTCAAGCCGTCGACGCGGAATACTTTGAGTTCGTATTAAGGTCGTTAGCGGCACCCCTCTCATCGGTGTTGCTATGGGAGGACAGCGAACGCATTGTAGCGGAAGCGCGGTCGCTCGGACTACATGCTGAATTGTTCGGGGATACGACGGCCTTTGTGGAAACGATGTGCGGTTGTTTTCCCCATGTCTAACGGTAACCCGCCCCCACGGTTTGGATTGCGAACTCCGCCGCGCATACCGTCCACGCTCAACGCTTTGCGAGGCGAATCAGCTACATTCGGGGGCGTTAGTAACCTAAGAGGTGGATCTGGTTCCAGCTCTGAGTAACCACGACAATGGCCCTGATCAACCTGTAACGCGCCACGCTGACGATGAGTGAAAAGCCTGTGATCAATCACAGAATTCGAATACCCAAAAAACCAAACTCAACAACTCTTTGAGGCCCTCGTCGCGGGGTACCCCGTAATGGGGATGCTGGTGCAGTTTTTGAGCGATTGTTATCACGTATTTGATGCCGCCGATCCGGCGGCATTACAAGCGTTTATTCAGCAATACCAAGAATGCGAGATCGGGCCACTGGCCCAATATGCCACGGGACTCGAGAAAGATTATGAGGCGGTGAAACATAGCCTGATCTATCCCGAGATCAGCAATGGTCCCCTCGAAGGCGTCAATAGCCGTATTAAAATGAAACCTGGGCGCGGGGGCGGACGCGCAGGGCTGGAGCTGCTCAACGCCTACAATGTTCTCACTGTTGGGGATCTGGCGGAATAGCGATCCTCGGATTTGAGAAAGAATCCTCTTTCATAGCAAAAATGAAAGCTCCGGTCCAGAGGGTTGCGCAGGGCTACGACAAATTATTTTTCATTGGCATGGCATAATTGGAATATTTTCTTAACCTGACAGCATTGGTGTCCGTCCTGTGATGCGCTAGTTTTTGTTGAAAGCGAATGTACTTTTCGCAATACAGGGACCGCCTTCGGCGTCTGCATTAGGAAGATAGCGCAGTGTGGCCGGATCTGTGCATAGATTGCATCCTGCATTAGTCCGGCAAGTCTCCACGAACACGGATCTGTGGTCAGATCTGTGCATTCCCAGGACTCTCAAGGTAATTACTGTGCAGATCAAACGGCAACTTCATCAACAACAACTGGCAAGGATAGCCCATGTTCTCACATACGATATAATAGATGGCAAGATGTGGAATGAGTGAGGTGCAGTCACGTGGAACCGACATGGCATCAATGGTTGAAATCAGATCCCGCTGAATGGCCTCTACGGCGGCTCTTTTGGTCCAGACGCTTACCGGAGAATGTCGATTGGAATGACATTCAACAGGTCAGTTGGATTATTACCCGTATTTTAAGCGAAGGAACACCATCGGATTGGATGCGCATTCGGTGGTCAGCCATTCAGCCCATTTGGAAACAGATAACCCTAGCACCACATATTCGCGTGTTTTGGGATGAATTCTGGAAAGAAGGGATGCTGGTGGGAAATCACGATGCCGTACTCACTGCGGCTCATCATCAAATACTCCACATTGCCGGAAGGGTATTGCCTCGCTATGGGTTTGAGTTAGCTGGGGGGACTGCTCTGGCCGCGGCCTATTGTGGTCATCGGCAATCAGAGGATTTGGACTTTTTTACCAAACTCGGGCGCAAAGCCCCGGCGTTCACGCCTGGGGATATCAGCCCGTTGGCCCGTTAGGACTCCCTGTAAAATAACTTAGTCATTTATGGTTGCGGCGCGATGACATAATTCCACTCGCCATGAAAGTTCTCGGGCACCCAATTGAGATTAGCCAACACGTTGGGGTCGACGGGCTGGCCC
>JAKAAL010000624.1 GCA_021802375.1 Bacillota bacterium
AGGTGTATAAAAAACAAAACGGTAAAATTTTTGAGGGATACTTAAATCCTTGGCGAAAACGTTTTTTTGAGGCAATTATACTGATGCAAAAAAATAATATGTATACACATTATGCTTCGATGGAAGAAGCGTGTACACACATGATTCTTGATGAAATTATGGAAGGATGTGAATTGGAGTGAATAGAATTAGGAAGAAATATTTTACATGGCTTTTAAGCATATCAACGGCTATGATCACGTCTTTAGTGGGGATGACAGGCACCGTTAATGCTGCATCTCCGGGCTATGTATTAAATGATGTCATTACATCTAACACATCACGAAACAGTGTAATATGGAGTGTATACACAAAAAAATATGGAAAGATTACTTTGACGCAAGGATGGTACGATTTCTTCAATGAGAGAGGTTTTGGGCGTTCAAAAATTTATTGGAAACATGAATTTTACTCTCAGGCGTCTGTTAATGCTGTCAAATGGACAGTTGAGTATCCTCAACAAGTATGGCCGCGCATCGACGATGTGGGCAATCCTGACGGCTATGTATTTGTGAAATGGTTCGACAGCACGTATCCGTCACCAAACGCAACGCGAATTGCTGTATTCACAAATGGGTTAGGACAAGTCATCACTGCATATCCAATTAGTGGTGCAGGTGCAAGTGAAAGTCCCTCAGTTTGTCCTGCCTTTATTGATACTGGCTATTATTCACCACAATATTAGCTTTTCTCTTAGTATTCCACATCACACATCATAAGATGGCTCAGGTTAAGCCCCTTCAGTAGAGGAAGTGTGCGATAACTGGACACCAAACACGCAGGTTTCGCAGCTCAACGAACAGTCTCAGGGGTCCCGACTATTTTCTCGCGCTTCGAAATGTTCCTGTGACCATAGCCCTCACAGTGCAGCCGCATTATGCCAATAGTGGAAATCCCTAGGATATGAGCTATCTTCTCATGTGTGTTTGACAAAGGGGACATCATGGAGCACGATCCCGCATATTTTGCTCCGTTTCTTCACGCCTTGATTGACGCTCACTGGAACCCCCAAAAGGCGGCCAATGACTGTGTCCAACTTCTCCAGGAAGAAACGGCCGGCTTGATCATTATCGGCATCGGCAGTTCTGGACGCATGACCCTTACCCAAGCACTCGTTAGAGAAGCATTTCCCCAGAACACTCAAGCGTTCGTGTTGTCGATTGGGTCGGAGAACATTTCGACACACTTACCACACCCCGAGGTTTTGCTTCACACCGTGCCCCAAGGATATTCCCAGCGAATTGCCGATGGCCAATACTCGTTGGCCGTATTTAGCAACCTGCATACGTTCACGGAATGGACACTGTGGCACAGACTGTGCCAAGACCGTGCCTGTTCCGTCATCGCTCATATCAGTCCCTATAATGGTCAATGGATCGCGATGTTACTTCACCGGTTATTGGCGGTCACCGACTCTCCTTCGAGAGAGCAGGCTCTCGAGAATTCTCTGCAGCATTCCTTATCATCTCGTCCTTTTATGGTGATAGCCATGAAAAATCCCCTGTTCACCCATCACTACGGCGTGCGTGAAATCATTCGCATGGATCCCTCTGGCACGTTCACCGTCCTGTTCTCATCGAATGACACTCCCCAGGCATTCATCACACCGGATGATAAAACAATCGGTCGTGCCGATTAAGATAGCTGTCAAAAAATCGAAAAGACGAGCTTCATGGTCGCATTGACCCAAAAAGTGAATTGTACAGATCGGCCACCCATTTAAAGACCGCCAGATCCTGCCCCGCGTTTCGGATTCCGACAATATGCCTGGCAACCGGGTCAAATAGCCTACGGCCTTTATTGTTATCCGCTAACCTTGCGTTGGGTACGAACGATGACCGGGCGAAGCTAATCTCAGCCCAGCGAAATTTTTTTGTCCTGGGTACCCATAATGGCCTTGCAATGGAGAACAGAGTTTGGTACTGTCAATTTAACGATAAATCCTCGTTGGCTTTTAATTATGTCCTTTTTGCAGAAAATCCCCGCTAAAACCTGCATCGCACTCAATCCTTGTCCATCACAAAAACCATCTGAGACTGTTGGTGAGCGGTTGATTTGCGTAAAGTGTTAGTGCATTATCCCCGAACAGGAAACTCTGTTCGGGGCTTTTTGGTTGATGGCAAAAGGAGGAATTGCCATGAAAACAACCTTGGGAAAAAATCACCGGCATTCAAGCGCTTTGCCATCCCCGTCTCGAGTCCAATGGACCCGCCATGCTCTGGAACGTCTGCAGGAACGCGGCCCAGCTTCTGCCCCATCCCCGGAGCGCTTGTGGCAGGCCGCTCGGTTTTGGGGCCATCGGAAAACATCTTATGTGTGGGAAGCCCCAGGGGATTTGGTACTCCTGTCCGTCCCCGAAGCTGGCCGGTGGATTATTGTGTCCGTGATGCCCCGGTACTGGTTCGAACGGCAAATCGCGAGGACGATCTAATCATGGCCCATCATAACCGATTTCCCAATCGCCGCCGGATGTACTGGAAAGGCAAGGCCCTGAGACAGTTAGCCCAATTTACCAAGGATTCGCCCCGCCTGGCTTGGCATGACGCGATCTATTGGGGACACTATCGACATGTATATGTCTGGCGGATACGAACAGCCGAGGCCATGATTCTGGCAGCCCCCCGATTCGACGGATGGCATATCGGGGCAGTCTGGCCCTTGCGCCAGTGGCAACGCTTTGTGCAGCGACAAGAACAACGACAATGGTCTGCGAATTCCTAAGTCCTTCGGAAGAAAGGTGATTCCCATGTGTCAACCCTGGTGGATGGCCGAAGTACTCAGCGCAGCGGATTTGGTTGAGAGTGCGGCTCATCACTATTCTGCCCAGCGTATCCCCGGCTTTCCCCGGTATCCTTACGGGCTGGTGGTTATTTGGGCATCGGATCGTCGTTGGGTCGTACCCGTTCGAGCCGATGGATCGGTGCGCCGTTTTGACGAATTTGAGCCCTCGGAATGCCAGTGGGAACGCTGGCTGGTCGAGTGGCAAGCTTTGGCCGATCAATGGGGGATGTGGACCGCTCAGGCTCCGCGTCCGGCATTTACTTTCTCGTGGCCGCGACCTGAGAAGGCCGCAATTCTTTAACCTCCGTCAGCAGGATTTCGTCTCGATGTGTCTCAGACTGTCCACTAAGGCAGGTGCATATGATGTCCATCACTCAGGGATCTCCGGATTACATTGCAGTCGGGGAGCGATTCATCATTCAGATACCGCTGACCGACACCCTGTCCAAAAATGCCCAGTACCGCCTGGCGCGGGGTCGGATGTATCTGACGGCTGATGCTCAGGCTGCCCGCGATGCCATCGCTTGGAACCTGAAAGCTCGTTTGCAAGGCCGGAGTTTTCGGCCCGGACGCAAAGTCTGGCTCGATCTCTGGGTACAGCGCTCCACCATGCGGAGCGATCCCATCAATGTGCTGGATGCAGTAGCCGATGCCGTCAAGAATATCATTGGGATCGATGATCGCTGGTTTGCGGTCGCTCGGCTGGATTGGATGCTCGTGCGGCATCAACCGCCAGTGGTGCGGCTGATTCTGTGGCAGGAAGGCGAAGATCCCGACGAGTTTCCAGCCCCAGCCCATCACCGAAAAAATCAGAGGAAATGAGGTCAAAAACCATGAGCCTAGAGTCTCCAAGTCATACCGTTCACTGTGCTGTTTTGCTTCCGTTCGAATGTCATCATAGCATGACTTCATTCATAGCCAATTTGGAGGACGCCATTCGCAGTTTTCGGTGGTCAGGGTGGGAGATGCGGGAAGACCAGTGGCTCTGCCCGGTATGTCTGGTGGCTTACGATGCCAGGAGGAAGTTGCTACAGTAGTAGACTTACCACGGCAAAGAAAGGAACGAGGGAAAGATATGGGATACAACATCGAAACGCTCCAT
>JAKAAL010000625.1 GCA_021802375.1 Bacillota bacterium
CTAATGTACAGGAGGCATGGGATATATGAATAGCCGTAACCCATTTGCAGAATGGAGGTTGGCACATGGTCTCACGTGTACCGAGTGTGCGATTGCGGCCGGCATTGCCCGAAGTTCGGTGTATGCTGTTGAAAATGGAAGTACCAACCGCGTTCACCACAAACTGCTTGAGTTGATCACGACCAGCGATGGGCCAGAAGTTACCCAACGTTTAGTGACTGAGTGGCAAAATTGGCAATTAGCACGCCGTGCACAACTTACCCAAACATTGACAGCATCATCATAAAAAAACCCCCGCCAGTGCATGCGAGGGTTTGATTTTTCGCCGGCCACGACTCCGGAGAAAAAGAAAGGTTGTGTTCCGATGTCATTTTCTAACCTAATTGTACCATATGCAGCTCGCCTCGATTCGCATGTCGTTCTCACCAATGTTCCCTCTGCCAGCATTCCGCCATTGACCGCAATGGCCACTTATCCCAACCCCGCATGGGTTCAGGCAGAGCGCATGGGACGATCGCTTATCGGTATTCCCCGCTCCCTTAATTTGTGGGGTTGGATGGGGCCATCGCTTAGGCTGCCCCGCGGGCTATGGACTCATATTCAAATGCAATTAGGGCCATGCCCCTTCATTGAAGATCATCGTGTCGTATTCCCTAAAATAGATTTTCATTGGCGCGGCCAGTTGAGACCAGAACAACGACAGGCCGTTATCAAGGCACTCCAGTCCGATGATGGCGTGCTCGTCGCACCCCCAGGGGCGGGTAAAACCAATATGGCCCTCGCTTACATTGCCGCACGACGTCAACCTGCGTTATTTCTGGTTCCGACACGAGAATTGGCCTATCAAGCTCTTGAGCGAGCTCGTCAACTATTTGACCTCCCAGCAGAAGCCTTTGGTCTCCTCGGGGATGGAACCGAATGTGTCGGCACCCACCTGACGGTTGGAATTGTTGCGACATTGGTTCGACGCGACCTCCCTAAGTTATCAGAGCGCTTTGGTACTCTCGTGGGGGATGAAAGTCACCATGTCCCCGCTCAAACCGTCCGCCAAGTGGTCGAGGCCTTCCCGGCTCGCTATCGATTGGGCATCACGGCTACTCCGAATCGCCAGGATGGATTAGGGCCTATGATGCTCGCGGTGATGGGCCCCGTGTCGGCCACTCTCACCACGAAAGACCTTGTACAATCAGAGCGATTAATTCTCCCGCAGGTCCGGCAAATCGAAACTCAATTTGCTTACCCGTATACCGAAAATTACCATGAACTCATGGCGGCCTTGATCGCCGACGCCGACCGTAACGCACTGGTGGTAGCCTATGTTACCCAGGAAGCACGTGCTGGTCATCGTATTCTCGTGCTTTCCGAACGCATAGCGCATGTTCAAACGCTTTACCAGCTCTGTCGAGAGGCGGCACCAGAAATTCAGGCAGAATTTCTCACAGGCACCACGCCGAAATCGCGTCGTATGGCGCTTTTGGACGCTATGCGACACGGTGACCTGTCCGTGCTCTTCGCCAGCAAAATCGCCGACGAGGGACTAGATTTGCCTTCGCTGGATCGCATTGCTTTAGCAACAGGAGGTCGCTCAGAATCACGTGTGGCCCAGCGGGTGGGAAGGATTATGCGGCCAGCCCCTGGAAAAGTTGGGGCGACCGTCCTTGATTTTGTCGATTGGAATTCTCCCGTATTGGCCGCTCAAGCAAAAGCACGCTACTGGCGAGTCTACCGCCCTCTTGGTGCTCGGGTTACACGCGAGGGGGTCGTGGCATGAGCCTCATGTGGCAAGAAGTTACCTCTCGGACAGTGTGTCCCATTTGTCAGCACGATTCATGGTGCCGACTCTCCACCGATGGAATATGGGCCATTTGCCGACGTGTCGATAGCGGCAGTGGCAAATATCGGCAGGATCGCAACGGGTCTGATTTTTGGTTGTACCGTCTCGATGGTCAAACCAGCTTCATCCCGGAACCATGGGAACCCGAACCAAATGCTCCGTGTGCCGATGAAGCCACACGCGACCGGGTTTATCGTGTGCTGCTCTCACAACTAGGTTTAGACACAGACCACCACACGCAACTGCGCCAACGAGGTTTGTCGGAAGAAGCCATTGTCGCGAATTCGTACCGAACGTGGCCAGCGAAAGGACGAAGTGCTTTGGCGAAAACACTTCGCGAATATTATGACGAGGCCACGTTGCGGACCATTCCGGGTGCCTATGTTAAAACGGAGAATGGAGGTTCCTGGTGGTCACTGGCGGGAGCACCGGGTCTTCTGATCCCGATTCGGAATGTGATGGGACAAATCGTCGCACTCAAGGTCAGATCGGATAAACCCAACGGAGATTCTCCACGGTATTCGACCGTGAGTTCGAAGACCCATAAGGGTCCGGGTCCGGGTGCGAACATTCATGTGCCTTGTCATGATACCGATAGCGACACATCCATCGTTCGCATCACGGAAGGGGAGCTCAAGGCGGATGTGACTCAGTGGCTGACGGGTATTTTTACCGTGTCCGTCCCTGGTGTCAGCAATTGGCGGTTGATCATACCGGTTTTGCAAGCACTGAAGGCGCGTACCGTGTTTGTGGCTTTTGACGCTGATAGTCGTACCAATCCGCATGTGGCAGCAGCACTCGAACGCACTCGGACGGAATTAACCGAAAGAGGATGGGATGTCCGCATTGAAACCTGGCCGGCGGCCTGGGGGAAGGGTATTGATGATATTTTGGTGGCGGGATATGTGCCCAACATTGAGGACAAGTCCTCCCCATCAAATGAAACGGTCGTGAACGAACCTCCTCACTCCATTTTTGAGAAACTGACACAATCCGATGCTGAGCCGGAACTACTCATCCGCCAGGTACTCAAGGAGCCAGATGACTTAGGAGCTCTGGCCTTAGCTGCCGAAACTGAGACGGCTCAATGGGAAGGCTGGATCCTGAAATTACGTGACACCGGAGCTAAGATTTCTACGATTGATGCCTTAAAGCGTGCCGTCACGGCACTTCGACGTGAAAAGCGTGGCTTGCGCATTACACAAAAAGGGGAGCATCCGAGTCCTCCCCGAATTCAGGATCTTGTGTCGGATGCTCCGGTTCCAGCAGACGCCATTGTGCCGCCTGGATGGTCACTGAGCTCTTCGGGGGTCTTCGAGGAAAAGCGGCGAATCAATGTTGACACCAACGAACCAGAAGTTGTATTAACAGCCATTGCGCCGGTCCCTATTGTTATTACAGGGCGACTGCGAGATGTGGCGGATGGCACCGAGTCAGTGCGATTGGAGTGGCCACGGGACGGGCGCTGGATTCATGCCACCGTGCGACGGGCTATTATTGCCAGTGCGCGAACTCTAGTCGATTTAGCCGATCAAGGCCTTCCGGTCACAACAAACACAGCCAGTGCGTTGGCTCAATTCCTAGCCGATCTTGAAGCCGCCAATCTCGACATCCTTCCACGCGCCCAAGTCTCTGCCACATTGGGTTGGCAACATACTGAAGGCTCATGGAGCTTTTTATGGGGACACACGTTGCTTCGGCCCAAAGCACACCCCGCGACGTTAAATAGTGACCTTGAAAGTCTTCGGCCACAGGAATGGGACAGCGACGCGATTGCCTTTCACGGGGCGGATCGTGGCGATATTCAAATCGCTGATTCATTTCATGCTGCGGGCACAGAAGATGCATGGAAGGCCGCCATCTACCAAGTGGCCCCTTATCCTCGTGCCGCGATTGCCCTCTATGCTTCGCTAAGTGTGCCCTGCCTGGCTTTATTAGGTGCCCCAAACTTTATCATCGATTGGTGTTCTTGAGGACCGGTTGTGGGGGACTTGGATGTCCACTGTCGGCATTGCGGACACCAAGCCTGCGTGCCCGCCGGGGCCTCCACTAAGGTCCGGTGACAACGGGGACAGGTGATGGCAATC
>JAKAAL010000626.1 GCA_021802375.1 Bacillota bacterium
TATAAACAACGATTGGGAATGCTAACGGTCTGCCATGGAATCAAAACTACCCAGAAGGTTTGAGTAAGGGAGGAAACCAATATAGGCACGCGGACCATCACTTACTACCTCGGAACACTGCCAGAAGGAGCCCAACTTCAGTCTGTGGCTGCCGGCCCGATGACCATAGGCGGGCGCGAGGCATTGCGCGTTACGCTAACGGATGAAGCTTCAAAAGGCGAGCCCAACGTTGATTTCATCGATATGCCTACATTCTTGATGATTCCTGCAGATTTCAAGAACGGAACTATATCGGTAGACTTGTACAGCAAGTTGCGAGATGATGCTCCGGCTTATGCACGCGGGTTCGCAGGCTTGGCATATCGCATAAGCGATCGTGGGGATGCCTTTGAAGCAGTCTACCTTCGTCCTTTAAACGGCTTAAAGACAAAGCCCGAGTCGCCTCGCGACAAGCGTGCCGTCCAGTATTTCGCATACCCTGAGTGGCGGTTCGACCGTCTGAGACAGGAATACCCAGACGGTCGTTTCGAGTCCGGAGCGAACATTGGCCCTGCCGAATGGGTTAATCTCACGCTGGAAATTGACGAGACCCATCTGACGGTATTTGTCGATGGAGCCGAGTGCATTTCATTAGACAAGACTAAGGCAGAGGTAACCACGGGGAATATTGGTCTGTTCGTAGACATCGGGACCGAGGCTTTCTTTTCTGAGCTTCGGATCGCTCAGCGTTGACGCCCTCGAAACGGGTATAAGAAATAAGGCGACTTAGCACGTAACCATCGCGATTGCGCAAGAGGATCGACCAGTAGGGCGAACTTTCTGGCGAATTCGGTGAGCGAGGCGAATAGAGCCGTGTATTAGTAGGCGTCTCGCTCAACCCCTCGCAACATTCATCACCATCATGAATCATACCAATCGCATAGGAACGGATGAAAGTGGATTTGATCCAACTCATCCATCTCGTCATCCGATCTCAATTGCAATTCTCGGCTGACATTGTGGGACTAAACTGCCCGTTCATGCCATCAGCGAGATATTCAGAAGCGACACTTCTTAGGAAACATTCGCCTCCGTTTATGTTTGCAAAGGTGATTGTGCCTACTGGAGGCCGTTTACGTGTAGCAAAGGGGCTCCGATTCTCTGGAATGATGTTTGGTGGTGGTTTTTCTACGGGGATAGCCTCTCCATCACTACTTCATCGCTAAATCGAGGGATCTGCAGTCTGCAGTCAACGCGGCTATTTGGGATAGCCCCGAATTTTGTGGAATTTGAGGTTAGCGATTCTCTCCCAAGTTGGGTTGAATAAGGGTGTCCAATCCAAAGTTCAGCCGACACAGGAGGGAATCACGATTGAGTCTCAGGATAGAGAAGCGCGCCCTAAAAGGACAGTCACGTCCCCAAGAAACCCACGATTCGCGGACGGCAATGACCGGGGTCAATGGGCCGATGGTCGATCTACTACACGATGCCGAATCCGGGTTATTGGCGCGAGCGGTGCGACTCGGGGTCGCCGAGGTCGATACCCTCGTGGGACCGAAAGGTCAGCATAATCCGAGCCGTACGGCCGTACGGCATGGGGCCGAGGAGGGCTATGTCTACGTGGGCGATCACAAGGTGCCCGTGACCCATCCCCGCGTGCGGACAGTCGACGGGGACGAAGTCCCCTTAGCCACGTATCAAGCCTTTCAAGATCCCACCCTGGCCTCCCAGGCGGTACTCGAGCGCACTTTAGCCGGACCCACGAAAACGCAGGCGGTGTCCGGCTGGCGTGAGTTCGTTGGCGGGGTGTCACGATCCCTCTGATGGCGACCCAACATCATGCGGGCCAGACCACCCAGCGGTATCTGGGGAGTCTGGGTGATGCGGATGCGGTCTCCGCTTCCGAGCGGGCCCGCATCGAGGCCCGTCATCCAGGCGTCGCGATCGATTGGGCGGCCATTGATGAAGTGCTGGCAGCTGGACCGCCGGGATCACGCCCCTGGACGCCGGAGGAATGGGATGCCGCTCGGGTGGAACACCCCCTCCACACATGGTCGGCCACCCTCTCCGACCTCGCACCCGAAGAACGCCCGGCGCTCGCGACAGCCACTGCCACCCTGCAATCGTGGCGAACACGTCAGCCAGAACCGACACCTTGAAATGATCGGACATTTCGCGTGACCGTGTCACTAGTGACACGATTGCCGCCCCTTGCCCCTCGGGGCCGCCGCTTAGAAACCCGCCATCCCGCCTCTTGAGGAGTCGGGCTCTGGTGCCGTTGTATACCACTTGTTGCAGGAATTCCGCTCGCAAACGGGTGTTGTCCCGACACGGTTGAGCGAGCTCCACCTGCCATTTCCTGAAACAGCATAAAAATCGAAGCAAAGCCGCGTAACTCTACGGAATCAAAATCTATGAAGACTGGGACAACCTCCGGTTATTTTGATCCACTAGGAACATAATGGTAGTGAGAGGCTAGTCGTATCGCTTGACGGGTTGAACGATTGACCCAAACCGAGTAGACCATAGCTCCTTGTTGCCAAGCCATTTCGGTATGATTCCCATCGGCCGTTGTTTGGATCAGCATGATCCCGGATTGTGCGGGAAGGGTTGTGCGCCGCATCAATTGCAGGATGGTATGCTTCCAGGTAGAGGGTACCGGCAGAGCGCGTGTGACCCCTTTTCCCAACGCGATCCGCCAGTGGTGAACCAAAATAAAATGTGACCGCAGATTGAGCCCGAACAGTGAAGAGGTCAACACCTGCGTTTTTGCTTGCTTGACTGAGGCAAATTGTTGACCCTCAAAGGTGCCCAGGCGCTGTGCTAATCCAGAACAATCAGGGGAGGTTTCAATTTTAGGCGAGTTGAATGGGAATGTGATGGGCTTTCCGGTTCGAGTCGAACACCGATAGAGTTTCACCGTATATTGTGTTTTGGTTAATGTCACCATTGCAGATAGGTCTCCCGGAATTCGCACGGGCCCAGCCAAAGGTAATGGCGTTCTCTCCGCAAGATAGTATAGAGCTTGGCGTACCGGGGGAGCATAGGCGGTCCGTGGAATTCTATGGGACGCGCTGGATAGTGTGTTGATGGCCCCGGAACGTCCCTAACCCTATGACGACCGCACAGACGGTAAAAAGGGCTGTGGTTCTTTGACGCGATTCGGCACGCACCTTTACGCCGATCCTGTGTTTGTCGATGGTTTGGCAGCGGCAAGCGCTAAGGTACAGCTATCATAGTCGGTCGAACCATTGTATGGGACATAACCCGGATAGCACAAGGGACCCGTCTTCGAAGTCGGATTAGAACAATTACACGTTACCACTAGCGCTAACACCCCTTATTTGCTTAGGACATCTTTAATAACGCCAACGAATCTGTAAACGTTTCAATTGACACTGAGCATCTTGTCGAATCGCACGAAGAAATATCAAGGCACGCTTACTCGTGAACTCATCAGCGAGGTATTCGAGGGCTAGGGAACTGTCGCTCCGGAAACGCTATACACAGGGTTCGGAATCTCGTGCCTGGTTGTTGGACAGGACCCGACCGTGATTGCAACGTGTTGGATTCGTGACTGAACGATCATTGGGGTCCAAGACGTCCATTTTCGGCGTCCGCTGGTGGTCTTCCATATCCGTGAACCGCTCTGTGTGCTGTCCCAGATCCAGCCGACGTGGGAGGTAATAAAGTCAATGGGCTTCGTATCCGCCCCATCTCTATGGGGGTGGAGAAAGGCTGCAGTGCTGTGCACGGTCCAGCGCCGTCCTGCGGTCGTCGAACGCCAGAGCTTCGTTGGAGTGAGAATCCAGACCACGTGGTCCCCGATCGTCTCGCCCGTCCAGCTGGACGGCACGATGATGGGCGCGGTCGAGAGTTTCCCCCAGTGTCGTCCGCCATTATCCGTTCGTAGTATTGCAAAGAGTCCCATGCTGACC
>JAKAAL010000627.1 GCA_021802375.1 Bacillota bacterium
CGCCGGATGAGTTCTTCGCGGTGAACGACCCGATCAGGATTGGTGCAATATTCCTTGTCGTGACCAAAAGGAATCGGACAAACGTCCACCATTTGTCCAAGGTCCCCGGTCGAAAATTTTCCACAACCACGTCTGCCTGAGCCACCATCGTCTTAAAGATATTTTGATCCTTATCTGTCCTTAAATCTAGACTAATGCTGCGTTTATTGCGATTCACCGAAAGGAAATAGGCGCTTTCCCCCTGAATAAATGGCGGGCCCCGTTTCCGGGTGTCGTCACCTTGCGGCGGTTCCACTTTAATGACCTCGGCTCCAAAATCGGCTAGCATCATGGTGCAAAACGGTCCTGTTAAAATACGGGTCAAGTCGATAATCACTAGGTCGTCCAGCGCTTGCATGGGTTAGGTCACCTCCACACCTCTCAATGTGAGTATAGCCTGCCAGGCAACCTTAACGGAATAAAATTTTTCCGAGTTCCGGTGCAACAAAAGAGCAAATTTGCATGTGTACTAAATGAGGTGGGGTAACACGGAGCCAACAGAAGCAGAATTTGTGATTTTTGTCGAGGATACTTCGCCTTGGGCGCTCCGAATCGCGTACGCATTTACCCAAGGCTCACGCGACGCCGAAGACGTAGTACAAGAGACATATTTTCGTTACTGGAGCCGCATCCAGCACACTCATCGGCCCCCTAGTCGGGCCTATTTGTACCGGGCCTTGATGAATAACCTAAAATCGTGGTATCGGCATAATCGGCACCATATTTTGATCGCCCAAGTCGAGAAGGCAGCGGATTTAGGAAGCGATATTGCCGTGCGCGATGCCATTGCCCGACTGCCTTTAGCCGAACGCACCGCCGCGACGGCTGTTTGGATTTTAGGTCTGGACCTGGACACAGCAGCCAACATTACTGGACTCAAGCCTGTCACCCTTCGGTCCCGTTTGTCTCGGGCGCGCACTCGTCTTAATCGCTGGTTGAAGGAGGACTAAAATGGAACCACTATGGGAGTCTCAGATTCGGCATTTGACGGACACTGCACCCACACAATGGAAGGTAGACGGGCAGGCTATCATCAACAGGTTGAATTATAAACCTAAACCCATCATTTCCACGACATGGGGCCTTTCTCTAGCCGGCATTCTGGCACTGGGGGCCGTGACTTTGGCCGTCCCCCGCTCAACTTCAGAGGGTCAGGCCGTCCAGCCGTTAACCCATGGCACCATTAGGTGGTCGGCTCCCCAAGACGGAGTGGCTACTTCTCTGGCCATGACCCCCTTAGGTCCGCTAGCTGTAAAAGGTACCCATATTTATGACTTTAATCGCAATGGTTACCCCAGTCCGATCGCGAGGACTCCGAAGAATCTTCAAATTGCCACCACTTATGAGTCTGGCTTGATTTTGACACAAACCGTAAAGTCTAATGGCATTTGGGCCACCCGTTATTACCAGTATCAATTTGGTTGGCATCAAGTAAAGTTTCTTGTTGATAAGCCCCCCATCACCACTTCGCCCGCGCAAGATCCTGTCGTCGCTGGGAGCCATTGGCTGTCCATCTTCGGCGAAATGCCGGACGGGCGCCCTTACGCCGATATCATTAACTTGCAATCCGGCAAAGAATCGCGTTTTTCTTTGTTAATGCCCCGTCAACCATATCTACATGCCAATGCCTCTTGGGTTAATGCAAAATTGTTAGGCCCTGGCTATCCCCCGCAACCAGCCGCCATTGGGGATTGGGGAATCATGGTGGAAAATCGGGGAAAATGGTACAGAATCCCTTTCAGTCATCCCCATTGGATTCCCTTGGCAATTCCACGTACCGTGTCGCCGGCGGCCCCAATTTCTGGCACCGGAACTACGGTGAGTTATATCCTCCAAACCAACGGGGCACATCCCTTGAGCTGGTGGGTACTAAATCCAAAGACTGGCGCTATGGTGAGTCATAGAATTCCTTCCCAGTGGAATCACCGGATGTTTCTCTACAACGTCCCCAGCGGACCAGGTGGACCAGCCATTAGGAGCAACACCTTGATCGAAGGCATTATCCCGGAATCTTACGGTCTTTGGATATCGATTTCTCAAGGACCTCGACAGCAAAATGCGCTCATTCGTCCTAATGGCCAGGTTGTGACACCGCATGGTGTTCCCGGCTATTGGGGCACTTCGGTTGACCCTTGGGGGGTGCTCTGGTCAAGCAGCGCTCACACGATTGTCTGGCAGAGGTGGTGACAAGAACCTAGCAATCAAAGATACAGATTTTGGTGCTTATACGATCTTCTCTTTGTCGTAAGCGGGTTTCGTCACAACCTTCTTGGTTAGTGCATGGTGCAGATCGAAAGCACTCAACATAAGCCGACAAGTCGGTCAGGCGATCTAAAAAAGACAATCTCTGGCTTATGCTAGTCAAGACAGGGAATGGTTGCTATATCCTGATCGGCTTCCTTCTGCGTAGCCCGTCTGCGATCCGCCGCATCCGCGTGCGGGCAGAAGGACATAGTCCTGATGAGTCTCCCTCTCACCGTGCCAGTCTGTCGGTTTGATGAGGCGAAGGCTTTTCTTGCGTCGCAACAACCGCACGGGAGGGCAGTTCAGCAGATTACGATGATGCTCTGACATGTTGTTACCGATTGCAAACTATGAAGCTCTGAATGGTGGCCAGCCCTCCACCGGATGCCGTGCATCGTTCTGTGATCTTTAGGATACTGGGTTTTATGCGCTTCCAAGACCGCCATCGGCTTCCCTAAGCGTGTAACGCTGAGGCATCGGTCTCAGATCATGATGCTGCGTGTAAGCACATTACTTATCTGAGAAATGCCCTAAATGATGGCATTTAAGGTCGTGATGTGGATGACGTTGAGCAACAGACTTACGGCCGAGACCCTGCGTGATTGGTATCGGACAAGGAGTTATAATAATAGGGAGAGAGGTGATTGGAATGCGTGAGGATCTTGTTCCTGCAGGGACGGCGCAGGCGGCCTCCATATTGGCACAATGGCCGGCGATGAGCCACTTCTATTTGGCGGGCGGCACAGCATTAGCGCTGCATCCGGGTCGCCGACAAGTCGCGGGATCTGGATTTTTTCACGCAGGATCCATCGAGCACATTGCCGCCTCTTGCTGGAATGCATGACATGCTGACCCAAGTTTCGCATATTCAATGGGATCTTAAGACCGCCGAACAGGTCAAATGGCGACTCGACCTGGCCTATCCCTTCCCTCACCGATTTGACTAATAGGTGGCGGGGGTTAGCCGTTGCCCGAGATGTGGCGGTGCAAAAGACGTATACGGTGGGACGCGGGGCCTTTTCCGCTCGTTTATTTCTCCAACAACTCACCTACACGCAGGATCTCCCGGACCGTGATAGTGCAGTGAGCTGTTAGTGATTCCGCAATCCTTTGAGACTCCCATGGCCCCTGGTAGCCGCAGTAGAGGATGAAACGCCCCATAGAGGAAAAGGGCGGGTCCATCACGATGCCCTTTCATGCGCTGGCGCGTCGGAGTCATGGACAACGCGACCCTTGGGTCGCGATGGCTCTGCGGATTCCCACCCGCTAGCCGCCCTAGCGCACTCGCATCACGATAACCAGGTGCGTTTCCACCTCTTGTCCGCCAACGGGAGGCATTGGGCATCGGATCCCAGAGGATCTGATCGTCTAGGCAGACGTTACTGACATAAAATACCACACCGTGCGGGGTTCGCGTCGGGCGTGGGTGGGTGCGCCCTGACCACCATTTGGGGTAGTTTCAGGGTAGACGATCCCCCATGATTTGACCAGGCAGGTTCAGGATTGGTGTTGCTGCTTGGCTATAGTGTCTAGAAATTGATGCGTTCTACTGTCCGGCTTTTGCTGGTACGAGTGACCAACCGTATCCGATGCGGTGATCCGTGTCCCATAGCAATAATGGTCGGGGAGAGTG
>JAKAAL010000628.1 GCA_021802375.1 Bacillota bacterium
CCATCAACCAACAAAACCTTAGCGTGGAGATACGGGCCTGTCGCCCATCGGACGGTCACTCCGTGCCTAACCAGCCAACGCTCCGTCGATAGCGATTCCGACGTGTGCTCATTGAGAAGAACATCGACCGAAACGCCGCGGTGGTGCGCGGCAACCAACTCATCTTGGAGATTCCAGTCTGAGAGATAGTTTGCGGCCACGTAAATCGAGTGGTGAGCTCCTGCAATCAAGCGATCAAGGGAGGACTGGATCGCCCGTCCTGTCCACCCTCCAGGCCCCTCTGGGTCAACGGAAGGATGCCCGCCAAGCGTCTGCCAGTCGGACTCGAACACTCGAGCGGCGGCCACGTCACTGGGGAGCAATACGTCGGCGTCGGTCGTCCAGCGTGAATAGCGACCCCAATTGACACCACCCGTCAACACCTCGTGTCCATCAATAATCAGGAGCTTTACATGGTCAATACCATGGGGTACGTGCATCCACCGGACAAGGATGCCAGCACGGGCCAAGACCTTGCCCGATTGCCGACTTTGAGATTCAGTTGGGTCCAAAATAACCGAAACCGACACCCCGCGCCGATGGGCTCTAATGAGCGCCTGAATCAAGGTGAGGTTCCCGAATTCGTACATTTCCAGCTGCACCGATTGTTTGGCGGACGTAATCAGGTGTTGCGCAGTCGTGGCCACATCACTAGCAGGAATCCATTTCGCTGTAGCCACAGCCGATGCCCTATGAGCCGGGGAAGACACTGGACTCGTTGTCGTGCGTGCCATGCCACATCCGGATACAATGACCGCTATGCAACCCAGAGCCGTCCGGCTAATTTTCATAAGATTCGCCCGTACGTGACGCAGCAAAAGGCGGATGTCCAGTCAATTTCATCGATACGTCCCACCCGATTATAGCCGCCACAATCATCACCAACCTTTCGGACTAGTCGACAGCATGGCCTTCGGCGGTGCCAAGCCAGCGTCTCAAACCGGCTGCTGTTGCATCCTTAGTGAGCTCATTGATCCAGTCTGAGGCCCCACCTTTCGTCAGAGCAGGCCCGGGCTCGCCTCCGCGTGTTTTGATGAGTTCCACTTGCTTTTCGGAAGCGGCTTGCATCCGCCATTTGGCATTGCGCGTAGTGAGAGCAGAACGGGCTTTCTGGTCAACAAGTGACAGGGCATACTCCGTAAGGAGTGGACGGCCCTCGACCGTATAAGTCCAGTCATCATCCTTATCGGCGCGGGATTGTAACACAATCCAGCTGTCGTCATGCTCGGGGTATCCAACGAGACGCGGAACTACCCAGTAGATAGCAGTGTCGCCAGTCCTGACAAATCGCATCTGACGGCCATCGCGTCCCTCGACAAACACCCATGTCAAACGGGCCTTATCGAACGGATCAAATGCTGCAATGCCAGCTGGGGCTGTCTGCTCATCATCGTCGTTGGAATCTACGTGGAGTCCTTCTTGATCGCGCACAATATCGCCAGCGACCACCTGGTCAAACATCGCTTCGCGGATGGACGTTCCTTCGGGAAGCGGCCGACCAGCCAGAGCGGAACCCAGTTGACACACATCGGGAGCGACATCCTCCGGCGTCACATCGAGTACAATACACCGAAGTTTGTTGGGGAATGTTCGGGTTCCACGACCCACCATCTGAAGATAAAGAGCAGGACTTTTTGTGGGGCGTGCAATCATCACGCATTGGATGGCCGGTTCATCCCATCCTTCCGTAAGAACGGCAACCGTGGTCACGACCGTGTACTTGCCTTCATGAAACGCCTGCAATCGGCGGGCGCGCTCCTCATCCTTGAGCTTGCTGTGAACGACCGTTGCAGGCACACCTCGGCGGCTAAAAGTCTCCTCAAGACTCTCGGCGTGTCCAATCGAAGCGCAAAACACTACTGTGGACATCTGATTCAACGAGGCTAAGGATCCCCGCTTGGCGCCCTGCATCCGCTCCAACCAGCCGTCGACCAGTGCTTCATTAACTTCCGCCACATTCATAATGCGGTCGACATCCGCATCCACATAATCACCGCCAACCGTCCGAAGCTGAGACCATCGAGACTGCGGAATCGGCAACGTAATGCGGTATCCGACAAGATCAACCAAGAAGCCTTGACGCACCATCGTCCACAGCGACTTTTGATACACAACCCGGTCAAAGACGGCCTTAAGTGCAACGCCATCGCCACGGTTTGGCGTAGCAGTCACGCCAACAATGGTGCAATAGGGGTTAGCGGAACGGATGGCCGTCAAGATCGTGCGATACGAGCTAGACACCGCATGATGAGCTTCGTCAATAATGACCAAATCGGGCACCCCGGCACTCAGATAGCTTTTAAGTCGCTTGGGATTGCGAAGCGTGGCGACAGATCCCGCAACGACTTGTGCCTCCACTTGGTTGATAGAACCACGAACGAGCCCAACGGATACGTCCGGCCAAACCATCCGGATTTTATCCAAAGCTTGTTGCAAGAGTTCGTTGCGGTGAGCCATCACCAAGGTACGGCGATTCACGGCGCGAGACAAACCACCAAACAGGATGGTTTTCCCGGTCCCTGTGGGGAGAACAATCAATAAACCACTGTGCCGCTTGCGAAGAAACCGCAAAACTGCTTGTATGCCATCGGATTGATAATAGCGGAGGGGAATGTCAGACTTTAACTGAATTATAAAACTCACCCCCTTATTGTTGCATATACATATTTTATGCTTCATATGGTAGCAAAAACTACCCAATCGTACAACAAATACGGATGCTTCCTGCAAACAATGGGGGGTGTGGCGAAAACGACGCCTGAGCCATCCGATTAGGAATGGTAGCACTTCGTTTACCGTAGCCTTGATTCCTCAAAGAAGTCGCTAATCACACCGTGAATGCCGCGCCACGTGCAACGACTCACAGTCGCTACAGCAGAGATCATCGCATCGGTCGCAAGAGTATAAATCGGCCTCTTCTTCAAATGTGCGCATTCTTCACACCAGGCGCGGTCTTCTTTAGCGTCCGCCGTTACTTCGCTGATAGGATTCAGAGCGGCACGGCTTCGCAATTTTGCGGGATCTGTGGTACCCCCTGGCAACATCGCCTCAATCCATTCATCAGCCATACAACCTCCTCCTTCCTGCGCCTATATAGCTGCATTTCGCGCAAACTCCCAAGCCGCAACGCTGGCCCGAGCCTCAGGCATTGCGGGGTTGTTCGATGCCGCCAGTGCGTCCTTCAATTCCGCGACTTGCGCCGGAGTCATCTTTTCCAATAGGTTCCACAACTCTTCCATCGGTATTCTCCCCTTCTTATGCGCCGTTCTGCATCTAATAATTATTTCGCGCGTCACAGATTGGCATATCAAAACCTTTCGCGATTCTGCGTCATACGATGACGCCGGCGAACATGCCAGCGCACGCTACGCCAGATAGCGAAGACACCCATCGCAATCCAGAACAGAGAGCCGACACCGTGAAAATGGATCAGGTCATAAATCAGATACGCAGAATGGTAGAGCATCTTAGACCTCCTTCGTCACACAATTCCTACCACAAACCCCAACCATACCGACTGCCGACATAAGCCGTGACCGCCACAGCCAGAACCATCATCAAGAGCGTGACCCAAGTACGTTCGGCAACGCCTTCGACGCGCATCCGAGCGAAGCGCACCCGCACTGGCACTGGCCAGAAAATCGATACTCCGGAAGCTGAAAAAGCATCGGCAATCGGATGGGCCATGATACCTGCGAAGGCAGATAAGGCAACGAGTTGGGTGTAAAGCCAATGATGTGTCGTACCTAGCCAGAGAACCCCTGACGCCACCAGCGCGGCAAACAAGACGGAATGGAACAAGGTGCGGTGCTTGATGCCCATGGCACGAATGAGATAGGGGAGGGGAATGTCAGACTTTAACTG
>JAKAAL010000629.1 GCA_021802375.1 Bacillota bacterium
ATTTTAGTGGACTTTAGATCGATAGCTAATTAAATTGCACAGGTCGAAAAGTATCCGGATTATGTGATTGATTCGGCCACCTCCTTGGCCGACGTCACAAATCCGAGGATAGCAAGAGGATATGCAACATAGCGCAATGTTCTGTCAAGTCGGTGTTCTTTGGTTGAGAGCACTACCATATGAGTGCGCTACATACAGGGGCCAATGTCCCCTAAGACGTTTCGCGGGTGGCTAGTGTTGGGCGCCGCACAGGTCATTGTATAATGAGCCAAAGGAGATGAGCGGTATGGCGCGATACACGGTCGTGGTCGAGCAGGGTGACGGCGAATTTTTTGCCTATGTTCCTGCCTTGCCGGGGTGCACGAGTGTAGGGCAGACGCGGGGCCAAGCACTAGACAACGTGGTAGACGCCATGCATCTGACCCCGGGGCCATCTCGCCGAACAGGGCATTCCCGTGCCCTACTCCCTGGAAACGATTGCACAAGTCGAGGTCGACTGATGCCGCCGTTGCCACGCCTCATCGCGCGAACTGTTGCAAAAACGACATCGGCTGGGATTCATTGATGGACGTCAGAGCGGTAGCCACTTGCTGATACGTCACTTCAGTAACCCGCAGCGCTATGTGATTATCCCGGTACATAGTCGCCGCACAATCCCTCCGGGTACCCTGAAACACATGATGGACCCCGCCCAAGTGACCATTGAAATGCTCGAAGAGGCCTAACCTTTGCCCACCACGTGTTTGCGGTTGCGTTGTGAACCGGATCAAAGATACATGCGGTTGATCGCCGGCTTAGGGGGCAAATGCGATTCGCTGTGTTCGTGGGTCTGGCCCGCACCTAGGAGCTACCTGCGGTCATCGTCTTCCTCCGGCCCCGTTAGATGACGATGGATGGGGTAGCCCATGCTGTATCGCGTTGCCATAGATACTTTATGGCATGAAGCAAGAAGATCCGGAGGCGTTAATGCGCAAGGTAGAGCCACTACCGTTTGCGATCCCCGGTCTGCTACCAAACCTCGGCCTCGTACGCCTTCACGCCGGGTAGTCTCATGATCCGTTCATAACCTTTGTGGGTCGTGGCGACTAAGGAAAAGTCGACGTCGATCTCGCGAAAGATACACCAGGCACGGTCTTGGGGCCACCAGATAAAGGTTGCCACAGAATAAATGCCGCGCGCAATGTCATCCACGGTCTCGATGGGACGTTTGGCCAACCAATAGGTGCGGTCATGATGGATCTCCTCCCACCCACACTAAGTCACGCTCCATTCGCCCAGCCCCGAAATGAGCTTTTCCAGGACCAGGGGCGACTAGTGCCAGTAAGATTCCGCGTCGAAGGGCGGATTCGGGGCATCGTCGGTTGAGGCAATAGATCCTCGAATCTCAAGGCTTTGTCAAGGGGCTGACCCGACCACTGGGCGACGGTGGCCCATGACACAGGTGCCAGACGCCGTTCGTACTGAACCGATCCGGCGGATAATTCAATCGCACATAGCGTGCATAGCCGCGCGGGATGAGGTTTCCGATGAAACGGTGGCCTCCGCTTGCCATAGCGTCCGATTTCGAAGATATCGATATCCGTGCGCATGGGGAACTCCTGGGGGCGTTTTTGCTATGCGGTACACTCATCGCGAAAGGGTTCCGATCGGCATCAGGCGACCGTCGTGGTCCGGTTTCGTTATCCTTGGTGTGGCAGATACGAGCCTTTATGGGTTGATGGTTCGAGTTCGATGCCGGGAGCGGATCGTGCGGTGCCAAAAGGCGGCGGCGGGCACGCCCACAACCGCCGTGAGCAGGACTCCAAGCCCCAGGGATTGCCATGCGAGGGACTGGCCCAGGTGCGCAAAGGTGATCGCGAGGTATACTTCATAGGTCACGAGCGCGACGAGCCATAGTACGATGGATGACCACCAACCTCGGGTGGAAGCAGGTTGACGGTGCGCCGAAACAGTCGTCCAACCGAGGAGAACCCCGAACCAGAGGGCATACATCGGCAACTTGCCCAGTTCCGAGCTGATCAACCCGAGGACCAGTCCGACAATGACCGCACCACCATGATTCCACAGGGTAAACCGGGACACGTATAATTCTCCTCACTGTTTTGTTGCCATTCTCTCATATATCCCCGAACGGATAAATAGCCGCAGTTGCCTAATAGTTGTTGGCATCAATGATGGACTACGGAGGGCGTTAACGCACTTACCCCTATACCGGGACTGTTGTGGATCCAGTGGACGGAGCGGCTCTAACACGGTCCGTAACACGTCTGGTGCCTCAACTGTCCGAGTTGCGCTCAACCAATCCATCGTATCGTTCAGGGGAGCAATGGCGGGAACACCTGGCATGAGGAACGTGGTGTGCTCGTACCACGGCTCGACCCATTAGAGCGCAACCCACATGGATCCAGATTTCGGTAACACACCTGTTTAGCGGATATTTTATTGTTGGGCGTGCAGTAGTGAGCGCTCCCGATAATGGCCGATTGGGTTACGTCTTAAGTCTCCCCAACCACTTCGGGCCGGAAACATGCAACCGTCTGCTGGGGGGAACGAAAATCCATCTGATGCATGGAAAAAAGCCCACCAAAGAATTGGCGGTCGGACTTCACCTCGACAACTTTGTGCGCGTAACGTATGCGCCAACCTCGGTTAGGAGGCTGGATAACGCTGGCAACTGACGTACAATGCTGCACCCTACTCGATCTGTTAACGGATGATCGGAGGCTGTATTAGTCAAAAAGACTGACGTCTGGCAGGATAACGACCCCGCTGATTCTTCTGTGGTATTGTGGTAGTAATGACAACATGGTGTGCGTTCAAGACCTATCGCGTGTCTAGGGAGCGTGAACAAAATGATTAGGCGTTCATGGATATCTATGGCGTCGGTCGGATTCGTCGTGGTCGGCGTTGCGGCGATTTCCTTGCGGGCGTTCGCGAGTGGCGGCGGGCAGATGGTATGGACCACTCCCGTTCATCGCATTGGTCAGGGCCCATGGAGCCGTGTTTTTGACGAGGCCATGTCTCTGCACAAAGCCAAGACGTATTATGTATCCGGAGGTCAAATCGTCTTTTCCCGATCCGGCCACTTAAAAACCTCTTACTGGTCATTGGATGCGGCACTCACCAATGGGCGGACGGTCACGATTGGAGTGAGCACGGTTGGTCTGGGACGATTTGATGCATGGAGGGAACCGGCCTCGTCGAGCCCGGTCTCGTTGGGGCCAACCCCGGCCCAACTCTCGAACTTTCTTCGGTCATCGGCATTAGTGCAATGGTGTACCGCCCATCCAGCCGATGAATATATGTTGCGGATTCTGCCTTATACATCCAACATCACCCCGCAAGGAGCGCCCATTTTAGCCTTTGTGGACGGTCAATTATTCCCTGGCCACCCCAATGCTTTGCCGTATACTGTGTCGTTGATTCCCCTAGAACGAATGGGCCAATCCCATACGGCATCGGGCCCCTCAGTGAGCTACCGCGGTGGCGCCAGCGTGTACCTTGAATTCTGACTGACAGTCGGTGTGCTGGAGTAGTACCTGACTTTGAAAGATATTCTTCGTTGGGGCGTTAGTACACTTTCGCGTTATGCACGATGCTGCTCGAATCCGAAATGATACGACCAGAAAAGGAGTTGAAGAAGGTGTCGAAGATTCTAGAGCGTTCGGAACAGTCGGGGATAGCGAAGGGCCGACAGGAAGGTCTGCAGGAAGGCCGGCAAGAGCGGACTAGGGAAATCGCCCGAGCGATGCTGCAGGCAGGCGATAGCAGTGAAAGGGTGATGACGATTACCGGGTTGAGTCGTGCAGAAGTCGAATCTCTTGGGTTGCAGTGACCTCCGGCCTATTGGACACGTCGGCAGGATGCGAAGAACGCCTTGAAATTCGTGCTAGGTGGT
>JAKAAL010000630.1 GCA_021802375.1 Bacillota bacterium
GGCGATTCGCGAGAAATTACGTTTACATCGTCTGCCGCGCAGCGCTTCGTCGTCGAAAAGGGGTCTATTGCCGTCGATGGCGTCAGCCTGACCGTGGTCCGACTTGCCCCAGGTAGATTTCAAGTCACTCTCATCCCGCATACGTTATCGTTAACTACGCTTGGCCAACTTCAGGAAGGCAGTCTAGTCAATCTTGAGTACGACCTGATGGCAAAGTACGTTCAGCGTTTAGCTGCTCCCTATCTGGGGGCGCTCGAATTCGCTAAAGGATTGGGTGCAGAGACAAGATTTTGATGCCGGTTTAGAGGAGGAAACAGCATGGATAGGACATCTCAAGCGTCCGTTGACCAAGCGATCGGGGCCATTCGCAGCGGTCACATGGTGATCGTGGTCGATGACCAACAGCGAGAAAACGAAGGGGATCTGGTTATGGCCGGCAGCCTGGTAACGCCCGCCGCCATAAATTTCATGGCTCGGTTTGGTCGCGGGCTCATCTGCGTACCGATGACTCACGAACGGCTAAAAGACTTAGGCCTTCCACCCATGACCCCTTCACCCGAGGATTCAATGCGCACCGATTTTACCATCTCTGTCGATGCTCGACTGGGCACCACGACCGGAATCTCGGCTGGCGACCGAGCCAAGACGATTCAGGTCCTGGCTGATCCTTCCAGCCAAGCCGATGACTTGGTGCGGCCCGGTCATGTGTTTCCCCTGCGCGCCAAAGAGGGCGGCGTGCTTCGCCGCGCAGGCCATACTGAAGCAGCGATTGACCTCGTTCGCCTCGCCGGCCTCAATCCAGTGGCCGCCATCTGCGAAATCATGAACGATGATGGCACCATGGCACGAAGGCCAGACCTCGTTGGCTTCGCCAAAGAGCACGACCTGCTCATCATTTCTATCGCCGACCTCATTCGCTATCGCGTGGCTCGCGAGACTGTGGTTTTCCGTGAAGACCAAGCCCATCTACCCACTCGTCACGGAGCCTTTGAAGCGTACGCTTACAGCGAAGCCAATGGCAACCTCCCCCATCTCGCGCTGGTGCGCGGGGAGATTGACCCCAGTCAAGACGATCCGGTCCTAGTGCGTCTGCACTCCGAATGCCTGACTGGCGATACTCTGGGTTCCCTCCGCTGCGACTGTGGCGAACAGCTGGAACAAGCCCTTGACCTCATCGCCAGCCAGGGTCGCGGCGTCTTAGTGTACTTGCGACAAGAGGGTCGGGGAATCGGATTGGCAAACAAGATCCGGTCGTATGCTCTACAAGATCGCGGCTTCGATACCGTCAGCGCCAACCTCGCCTTGGGCTTTCCTGCGGACCTTCGCGACTATGGAATCGGTGCCCGGATCCTGTTAGATTTGGGGATACGCCGCGTTCGTCTATTGACTAACAATCCCGAGAAATTGTCAGCCCTCAAACAATACGGCTTGGATGTGGTCGAACGGATACCCTTGCAAATTGCCTCTCGCCCCGAAAACGAACGCTATTTGGAGACTAAACGCACGCAGATGGGACACTGGCTCACGCCTAATGCGGAGGCTCATCCGAAGGATCCAAGCACCGACTCTCAGCCTGTGCCCGTTTCACAACCAGTTTCTGGAGGAGTGTGAAGAATTTTATCATGGCCGAATATCAAGGATTTTTACGGGTTGATCCCTCTGCCCGGTTTGCGATTGCAGTCAGTCGGTTTAACCTTCGCATCAGCGAACGCTTGTTACAGGGAGCCCGCGCTCAGTTAGAGCGCCACGGAGTCGACGCTGAAGCAATTGACGTCATCTTTGTACCCGGTGCTTTTGAATTAGGCGGAGTCGTCAGGCGCCTGATAGAGGGTTCTTACGCGGCAGTCATCGCACTCGGCGCGGTCATTCGCGGCGAAACGCCCCACTTCGAATATGTAGCCGGCAATGTGGCCGCGGAGCTTAGTCATTTGGCCCAAAACGGAAGAGTTCCGGTCATTTTCGGAGTCTTAACCTGTAATACCATGGACCAAGCTGACGACCGCGCCGACGGCAAGGCCGGTAATAAAGGCGTAGAAGCGGCCTCCGCGGCCATCGAAATGGCTGACCTATACCGTCGACTCGACCAAGCAGGCATTACCCACTAGATTCCGGGGTATAACTACCATTGTCAAAGCGGATGCTCACTTCGCCGGCCTCGACCCGGCGAAGTCGCTGTCCCTCGACTTCAACCAACAGAGCGCCATCGCTCGCAATATCGCGAGCGCGACCAGTGAACAGCACATGACCGGACTCCTGCACTTGAACCGCCTGGTTTAGCGTGAGAGAACGCTCGCGCCAGGCCGCCAAGATAGGCGGGGAGCCCTCCGTCAGCCAGGATTCGTACCAAAACTCGAGGCGTTCAGCCATATGCGCATAAAGTTGCACCCGGTCCACCGCGCCTTGGGCCGCCGTAGCCAAGGTGATGGCGTTGCCGAATGCGTCCGGCATCGTGCCGAGCACGTTGACACCAATGCCAATCACCGCCCAAGGCTGGGACGTATGTCCCGCTTCCACTAAAATACCGGCGCATTTCTTTTGCGACACCAAGACATCGTTAGGCCATTTCAATCGCGGATCGAGTCCGGTTTCGCGCCTAATTGCGTCGGATAGGGCCACTCCTACCAAAAGGCTGAGGATCCCCGACAACTGGCGCCCAGGGTAGACCAAAAAGGAGGTATAGAGCCCGTCTATCGGAGGTGACCACCACGGTCGACCCAACCGGCCTCGCCCTTCGGTTTGTTCATCGGCCACGACGGTTGCGCCCAGAGGAACGTTTTCTTGGGCGAGACGGGCCTTCAAATATTGATTGGTGGACGCAATAGACGGGAAATACTCTAAGTTTCGCCCCATCCACCGAGTCCTTAGTTCGTTACTCCAGTCAGCGGCGTTCATAGGCTTTGGTCCATAGGCGATCCATCGTCAATAGACCCCAGACAATAGAGGCGCTGATCTTTGACTTGGTCCATAGCGCGATAAAAATCCATGCCGACGATAGCTTGGGGATTCGGGTGCACTTCAGCCAAGGGCTCGAGTACGAATCGACGAGCTGCCATGCGCGGATGTGGCAAGATAAGTCGGTCATCCTGAAGGGTTAAATTCCCCCACACTAACAAATCTAAGTCGATGGTGCGCGGACCGTTTTTGATGGTTCGCACTCGACCCAAGTTCTGTTCAATAGCAAACAACGCGTCTAATAGCGGGTGGGCCGCAAGCGGTGTACAAAGACGCGCCGCCATGTTGAGATACCAGTCCTGCTGCTGAGGCCCACCGATCGGCTCGGATTCCCACAAAGACGAGACCGCGACTAACGTTCCTAGCGGTTGCAGTTGAAGGATAGCGCTGACCAACCAACTGCGGCGGTTGCCCAAATTGGAGCCCAGCCCAATATATGCGTCAACCATCGCGCACGACTTCCACTTCTGCATATCCCCCTCCGACAGCAAGAGGTGGAGCCATCTTGCGAACCCGGACTGAAACCGAGAGCACACCGGAAAGCCCCAAAACATTTTGTGCCACCAAGGTCGCCAACCGCTCCAAGAGAGCGACCGGTGCGGCCTCCATCACTTGCCGGACCACCTCAGCCACTGCGCCATAATTCACCGTATCTTCCAAGCGATCACTGGCTCCCGCCCGACTAAGATCACACGTCATCTCCACGTCGACCTCAAATCCCTGAGGGACCTCCCTTTCGTGGGGCAGGGCCCCATGACAGGCTTGAAAGCGCAACCCGACTAATCGGACCCGATCAGCCATGGGGATCCCCCCTCAGCAAGCGATCGGCGACATTAACCGCGTCTTTGACCATCGATGCCCGATGCACCCGAATCACGTCTACCCCTTTGTTCACCAAAAGCGCCGAAAGTGCTGCGGTAGCCGAGTCGCTTGGAAGATACGGTG
>JAKAAL010000631.1 GCA_021802375.1 Bacillota bacterium
GCCCACGCGTTTGACGGTCAGGGGCTGGGTTTTGGCCAGCCGTTCCAGAAATTCGACGAAAAGTTGTTCCGCTTCGGCACGAATCAGTTCGAGTTCGGCCGGATCGGTAATCTTGGCCCCGGCGCGTTCACGAATCCGGGTCAAAAGCCGGCTCGCCACGCGAAATTGTTCGATGGTAATGAGACCGCGGTCAAAGTACTGCCAGAGCTTGGGGTAGTCATTCAACAGATCGCCTAATTGTCCATAGAGGCGCACCGTGGAGACGCCGAGTCCCAAGGTGTCGGCAATGGCGGCGAGGCTCATGTCTTCGGCCTTTAACCCCTGGACGCTTTGGACGATATCGCGGACGCGCATCGATTCCCGTTGGAGGTTTTCCGTGAGTTGAATGGCGATCCGCTCTCGTCCATTAAGGGCGCGTTGCAAGACCCGTGCCGGAATCGTCTCCCAGCCGAGGGCTTTGGCCGCAGCCATCCGACGAAACCCAGCCACCAACTGATAGCGAAAGCCCGCGCGCTTGTTCGGCAAAGGTTGGACGATGATAGGTTCCAAGAGGCCATATTGGGTTAAGCTGGCTTGCAATTGGGCGAGCTCGACGGGATCCATCGCCCGCCGGACATTGTCGCCATGGTCGTTAATGGCCTTGAGGGCAATCTCCATCGTCTCCAGCGCCCACGGCGTGGGTGCCACCGAGGCAGAGGGGGTGTCGCTGAGAGATTGGCGAAGTCGCTCCGCGTGCGATGGAACAGATTTCAAGGCAGATGATTTAGCCATCGATTCAAGTCCTCCTTGTACAAATGGGGTGGTGCGCCCCATTGTACGCGAAGATCCCCGGTCCGACAAGACGTTGCGCGTCTGATGTCCTCTATTTAGGGTGATTGCACCCCTTCTGGCCGGAGAATCGTTCGGACCATCCAGCCAGTCTCGACGACACCCACAAGGATCACCAGATCGACACCGACTGACGCCATCGCGGAATGCGGCGGCATCAGCCAATGGATTGCGCCGACCGCGAACCAACTCCCCCAGCTGACGAGGGTCCAGCTCCGACGACTCAAAATGTCGCGGGGAAACCCACAGGATTTTTTGGGGTCCATGACGAATCCTCCCGGTATCATGCAATTAGGTGGAACGAATCTCTTAGGCAGTGTGCTATTGGGCATCGCTATCGTGGCACTTATCGTGGATACCCTGCTACCCAAACCGCGCCGTGTTCAGGATCCAACGAGTGAGGCACTGGGAACCGGATGGGACTGGCTTCAGGTGTCGACAGTCCCGGTGCGGATCACGCACTGTCGCTGGTTTCGTGGGGCCCTGTATGATGCCTGGCGCCAGAGAATCACCGTGGCAGCCGGATCCTTTGCGTCATCGGACTTTGAAACCTTGTGGAGTGTCGCCCACGAACTCCGGCATCCCCAACAAAATCGGCGATTCTACTGGATCAAGTTTCTAGCCGAAGGGTTGATGCTCGTGGATGGATGCGCTCGGGCCGTATTGACCTTAAGACGTGGAACGATTCCCGCACCCGCCCTACTAGCCATCATGGTCGGTGGCGTTGTATTATGGGGCACCGCACATATGCTATTGGAGTATGATGCATGTTTATGGGCCCCGGTTAATTTGTGGCACTATGCGGTTCAGCGATCCTGCTCACTCGATCAACAACGCGCGGTGTTGGAACGGGCCGTGCGGTACTCCCGTGTTCAGATCATCAGTTATTTTTTGATGACGATCGTATTTGCGTCGATGGATACTCTACTCTTCGTGAGTGCAAATGGCATATGGCTCCGGGGGATCTAAACCTCCAAGGGCATTAACACACTAATCGCAAACCACAAGAATCCGACGCCGAGAGAGACGTTGGCTAACCCGGGATTTGAACGGGCGAGAGTCGCTACACCCATCCACTGGAGAGCCCAGGCTAACGCGACCATGCGCAGGCTTCGCTGGAGATCACGCTGGTGCCAATGACGTTGGATCCAGAGCCCCAGCCCCAAAACGATCCACCCTAGCACCCAAGGACTGAAATCCACGGTCCCCGTACCTCCTTTTCGGGATTTGGCTCAATGCAATCATCCACTGTAGATTCCAGGAACAGTTATTTAACGATCGCTTTACGATGTTTCGTTCTCATCACACAATTGTCGAAAGGTTTCACGGTATGCGAGAACGGAACCAAGGTTACGAGCCCGCGCGATGCGCCACCACATGTTGAATAACGTAGGAGTACTACGGATATCAATCCGGGGCCTGTTCTCCATAACGCGCACGCCGTTGCAAATAAAACGACCGGACACGGCGTCCCATTCCCACGGAGGCGGAACAGGTAACGGCAATGTCCCATCCCATGTGAAACCCTGTTGTGCTAAGGCACGTGTCAGTGCATCGATAAGGGTGGCATGCGCCACGTCTCCCCATCCTCTGCGGTTCAGCCACCCGATCCACCAAATCTGCAGAGCTTTTTTCATCACGCGATTCCCGTTCCTTTCTCTAGAGACCATGGCTTATCGCACCGATCTCCACAACCATTCCAAAAACCGCCATGGCGGCCATCAACCATTTTGTCCACGGTGGGCGTGGTGCATAGATGCAATAAGATTGACTGAATAGGGCCAGCAAAAGAGCGGCCGCGATGAACCCGATGGCGGCCGCCGCAACCATCACACCCATGGTGAACCCGCTCCTTTCTATGACCGTTGCACTAACCGGAGTACGATGTGGCCGATCCACAAAGCGCCCAGCACTCCTAAAAGGATGATCGCACCCTCTAATCCGCAGAGCCAGAGGCTCCGGACCCAGGCGACCGGACCAACGAAGATGCGGGCGATCAAAGCAACCGTCCAGGTTGTGACGGATAACCCCCAGCCCGTCGCTAACCGGCCCCAACCCGTGAAGAATCGCTTTTTCAAGTGGTTGATGGTCATAATAATCCTCCGAGATGGGTGTTGACGTCAGGAGCGGGAGCGACTATAACAGCCCGCGAGATTCGAGGAGGCTTCCAATGAACAGAAGCCCCACCCACACTAACAAGAGGCCCCCACGAATTCCGGCAAAATGCCCGCTCGGAATACCCGCGAGTGCAATCGCACCCATAAACGGTGGCACCATGAGGTTAAAAACGCGGTGGTGGGACCACGTCACCTCCCACGTACTCAAAGCGCCCCACGCCGCGAGGGCACCCATGCCCCATCCCCAGACCCAACACATGGTCGATAATGTCCACATCACACGCATGCCTCCTTAACCCGACGATCGCAGTGTTTAACCGAACATCCCCCAGCCGGTCACGCGGCTCTCAGAAGCCACCATCCTAGAATCCCCGTTTGGACCGCAATCGCACATCCTAAAACGCCATCGAGCCAAAAATTCGAAACAGGGGACAAGAGGTGAACGATCCCGCCGCTGACCCAAATGGATCTGATCCTAGCCATAGCCAGCGCGGACAACCAAAGAAGGGTTTTGACACACTCATCACGAATCACTCCTCTATGTTAGCGACAGGAATTGTGGCATCTGTGATAGCTCTTGCAACCTACATATTGGACCTCCGGGCGCCGAAACCGATGCGTGTGGACAGAGAGCGATTGGCAAACCGGATGGGGACTCCTCCAAGAATTGTCCCCTGTTCCCATCATTGTCACCAAACGGTTGGGAATCAGTGCCATGTACGATGCGCACCGCCACCGAATTTACGCAAACCCAAAGTATTTTGAGGGCCATAATCTTGACGCGTGGTGGCGCGCTGCGCATGAAGCGTCGCATGCCTACCAAACGACTCGGCGATGGCAGGTTGTTCGTATGGTCAAATGGTCTACCGAAGGATCGATGCTACTGAGCGCGATTGTAGTCATACTGGCGAATCACCATGATCTCTTGATGGTTGCAAATTTCTCCATG
>JAKAAL010000632.1 GCA_021802375.1 Bacillota bacterium
ACCTAACCAGTTACCGTACGGGAATCAACCGTCCCTCGCGTTCCCATTTCCGGAGCCCTTCGATACTCATCCCGAGCATCTTCGCCGCTTTGCCAATACTGACAAACTGTTCGTCCATGGCTCCATCACCTAAAAGGATTATACCATCTTCTGTAACATCATTGTAGCTTTATCACAATCAGTTACAACCTCCTCTCTTGGACCTGCTTCGCTTTGGGGGGAAGCATCCCCCGTTTTGAGCGCTCCTTAATCGTCTAGGGGCCCGAACTCAATCTCATCCAGCGATTCATGCTCCTGAGCGTCTCGCGCATCTTCCCAGTGCACCACGATCTCGCGCATGAGACAGGCAGGGTTGGTGCGAATAGCCACCACCCGACCGACGCGCGTCAAGCGGATGTTTCTTGGATCCACGACCCGGTCCCCTATATGAAGAGCCATTTTCCTGCCCCTTTCGCGGAGGTCTAAAATGTCCCCCTGGCTGTCAACCGGGCCCACGCCCTCTCGTTGGGCCGTTTCGGATCTTGACGCGGCACCTTTTCTAGCAGGCTTAGCGGTCGATGCCCCAACATCCCGCGGTCGATGTAGCAGGGCCCGCCTGGTCCATGCGGTCTTCTACAGACGCGAACGGTCTTTTCGGTTCGATCTTTCGTTTTGACCTGATGCGTGGCTTGAGCGCGATCACCTCTCCATTCCAACGAGCATCCCGTGGGTGGGGCAAAGGCATCGGGAGCCACCAACAAGAATCCCACGCCATCGTCTGATCGGCCGCCAAGCACCCGGCGCATGGTCGGCCGCGGATTGGAACCTGGACCTAGATAGTCGGTAAATCGCGGATGCAAACGTTCGCCAAGAGGTCCGATGACGGATCGCCCGTCGTCGTCAGCGGTAAATAGCATCAAGCGCGGTGGAGATTGCCGCCAATATCGAACTAAATCGTGCATCCACGGCTCGAGACCCAGGCGCGAATCGCCCAAGAGACTCATCCTCACATCCGCGCCGTCGAGAAAGACGGTCTTGACCGAGGAGGAAGTAGGGAGGTTCCAGCCCACGATGGTAATGGGATACAGGCTTCCCAGCCAACGCCGGGCCTCAGCCACCAATGATCGCGCTGCCATCGACAGGACCTGATGATTGGCATCGAGGGCCGCCCACACCCAAATCGCGCCCCGAACCTGATTCCATAGAGAAAAGCAGGCCGCCTCCGTGCTCGCCTGGCGATTTTCCTGCCCGCCATATCGAAAATCGGCCTTTAATGCGCTGGGCTGTGCGCCTCCCCTATAGGGCAAGACTGGGATTGCTCCTTCTTCGGGGAAAGCATGAAGGGTGCTCGCCCTATCTAACTCAGCGGGTACCGCCATACTCACAATAGCCGGGGCGGATGCGCTGATCATCGCGTCGCCACGGGCCGTCTTTTGCAGCAAGGATAGCCTCTCGTCGTGGATAATGACCACCGTCTTCACGCGATCGACCACGGGCCACTCCAACTGGAGACCGAGACGATAGCCGAACCGCTCACGGCTGGCTTCGGCTAGCAGGCAGCAGTCAACCTCCGTCGCTTGCATGACGCGGGCCAGATTGGCCTCCGTCGTGGCCGAATCCACTCCGAGGGAAGCGGCAAACGCCTGAACGCCAAACTTTGCTGTCCACCCTGCCGCCAAGGCAGCGGCCATCTCCGCAGGCCCTAGGATATACACGTGAAGGTTCACGCGCTCCGACTGAAATCGCCGAAAGCGCAGCCAAAGCGCCCTATCCTCAGCGTTCACAGCGCTTAAGAGGGGCCTTTTCTTGGCTGACCGTCTCGGCATATGGGGGTTACAGCGAAGAATCAGGCCAAGATGCATGGAATCTTTCCTTTCCGGCCCTTACGATGGGGCCGTGACCAGACTCTGCCATCCGGCCACAACGGCCGGATAATCGGTGGCTAGCACCGTGGGGTGTTCGGGTGAGCCCCAACTGCCGACAGCCCAGCGCTGATCGACGATTAGCAAGCAGGCGGGATCCGACGTCCACTTCGGCAGTGAGGCCACCGGTGGTCGACACACGCCACAGCCACCTTGCGGACAGCCTTCCCAACATCCATACGAGCGAAGAGCACCTTGGCCGGCATGCTGGTCTAAGATTTTCGCCACCTCTTGGATGGGCCGGACGGAAGTGCCAATGCAAACCGTCGATTGTGCCTTTTGCAGCACCATATCCACCTGGTCACGAAAGGCGGTCCATCCGCTGCCTTGCCACACGCTGGGAAGCGGCCTCCGCTCCGGCAGTGCCAGACGAATCCGTTCCAGACGGGCTCCCAATTGCTTTAGCTGGCGATCGGCCACCCGCTCGAAGCGAATTGCGCGATACTGGGTTCCTTGCGGATTGACCTGACTCTCGGCAAATCCTAACTGGGCCAATTGCCGCAAAGCGTCGTAGACGTTGGCCCGAGCCACGCCCAGCACCTTGGCTACCTCGTAGCCTGTGACCCACTCGCCCCGCTCCACTAAGGCCAGGTAGGCGCGACTGCCTAAGGCACTTAACCCCAACTGCTGCAAGTCGGCGATCGTCTCCTGACCAAATTCCATTCACGCACCTCCCCTCGCTGCCAGCTGCATCATCAGCGTATGATAGGCCGCTTGATCGGCCGCCAAGGTACCGCTGGCCTCCACGGTCACCGTCTTCGCACCTGGCTTTTCTACTCCACGCATCGCCATACAAAGGTGTTCGGCCTCCATCCAGACCAAGACTCCTCGGGGCTGCAAACGACGCTCTAAGGCGTCGGCGACTTCCACCGTCAAACGCTCCTGAACTTGAGGCCTTCGACTGGCCACATCCACCACCCGAGCAATTTTCGATAGGCCCGTTAGGCGTCCCGCATCTGGGTGATAGGCTACGTGGGCCGTCCCGTAAAAGGGCAGCAAGTGGTGCTCGCAGAGGGAGAAAAAGGCGATATCGCGCACCAGAACGATGCCGGTATAGTGCTCATGAAACTCCACCGAAATTTGATCGGCAGGATCGCGATGAAGTCCTTGGGTCAAATCCTTCCACATCGCTGCCACGCGCCGAGGCGTCTCTTGTAGTCCCTCGCGCTCGGGGTCCTCCCCGAGTTGTTCCAATAGGTTGCGGATGGTTCCCTCCATCCGCTCAAACTGCAAAATCTTCAATGAATCCTCCACCTCGGTCGCCTGCTCTCGACCTCTTATGACGGGCATAACATCATCACACTCCTCGATAGGAGTATTATCACATACCCCTATCGAGGAGTCAAGTTTCGAGGACACTCAACCTCGGATCAGGCTAATTGCGGGTGACCAGAATGGCAAAGCGTGTGGGGCCAGATTCCTGGTACTCAGTGGAGAATACTCCCGGCTGTTCGGCGTCGAGCTGATAGAGCAAGGGCTTGGGATCGTGATCATTGACCAGCAAGGCTGAAAATCCCTGGGGTAGCGCGTCAAACGCCGCCAAAATGGTCTGATGTTTGACCGGCGGCGGCAATATGGGTGCGTTAATGATGATGGCTGGATCTGCCATCGGTAATCCCTCCTTAGGTGGCTTTGGATGCAAGTCATGGAACTCTGACGTTGAGTATATGGGGTAGACCAAGCCGTGTTCGTGACCACGATCACCGAAGTGCGGTCACGGTGCAAGTTTCGCCGACTCACCCGTTCACCGTGTCGCGACGCCCCGATGCACTATTTTTTCCTGCGTGACGGTTATCACCATCTTGCGTCCTAGCTGGGTACACTATACCGTTAGGAAGAATGTGGACGATGACGATGCATCGGGACGCTTAGGAGGAGACAACAGACGTGGAGGATTTAGGTACTTGGGTGAAGGTTGCTCGCGTCGAAGATATTCCGCGGGGCACCCCGCTTTTCGTTGAACACGACGGGCATGCGCTCGCGCTCTA
>JAKAAL010000633.1 GCA_021802375.1 Bacillota bacterium
ATGTTGGCGCCGATGCACCCGTTCTTTAAGGAACACGGAGAGCGCAATCAGGGCTGCTATGCCAATTGGCAAGTTGATGTAAAACACCCAACGCCATGAAGCGAACTGCACCAATAGACCTCCCAAAGTAGGTCCAATGATGGCAGAGAGGCCCCAGACGCTGGCAAGATAACCTTGCATCTTAGCCCGTTCCTGAACGCTAAACATGTCCCCCACGAGCGTCGTGGTAATGGGTAGGATGGCCGCTGCACCAATCCCTTGCAATCCCCGGAAAATAATTAGCGTCAACATGGTCCATGCTAATCCGGATAGGGCGGACCCCAACAAAAAGATGACGGCACCCACCATAAGAACCGGCTTTCTGCCGTAGAGGTCGGCCAGTTTCCCATAAATAGGCGTCATCGCAGCCTGAGTCAACAAATAGATCGAGAACACCCAAGGGAATAAGGCAAATCCTCCTAGACCTCGAACAATGGTAGGGATGGCCGTTGCTACAATGGTCGAGTCCATCGCGGCCAGGGCCATCGTCAACATCAATGCTACTAAGACCAACATACGCGACTGGTCTGTGACGCTCTCGTTCATGCTCTTAGCACCCTTCTGCTTGTCTTGTCTCGGGTAATCGCGCTTGAGGTCGCTGGCTTCGGAGTGGGCTCACCAGATGCTCAGCGGCTCGTGGGTCATAGGGGTCTATAGCCTGGCCATCCCTTTGACTAACCTCCAGCCCATGATCATCATGCATTGGCAACCCCTCCACCACAATGCCCTTAGCTATGTTAACAGAAGTAGCGCTCTATCGAACCAAGAGACGGTTAGCTTAGGCGTGTTTCCAGCGCCGGGACGCTTCCCGGCATGTCGGCCTTCGGACGATTCCCCCACCAAGATCAATCGCCTCAGTTCAAGGGGTGCCTGCTCCTCGCTCTGTTACGCGGATTCCCCCATCTCACGAGGCAGGACCCAAAACACAATTCTTCGTGGAGGGCTAATCTTTTCGGAGATCGGAATTTCACCGACTCAACACGGTCAGCTTTTCTTGACGCACCGACGAGCGGGCTTAGAGGGCCCGCACACGGGGGCCTCAGGCGTTACGCCGATGCGCTGTACCCCTGTCCATCGACGGATTAGAGGTTTCAGAGCATCTTCGCTGTCAAAACGGTCAACGCTGAGGACACATCGATCATGCGGATCACCACGCATGCTGCGTGATTGTCAAGTGGGGGATCCAAAAGCTTCTTGCTGGCAATCCGCTGACCAAATCTCACTAAACCACGCGGATTGTTCGGAAGCTAGGGCCAGAGCGGTCCAAAGTCACGCCTAGTGAGCTTAGCAGCGAATACTGGTGGGAAAATCGTGTAAGACGGGCCTCGCCATCGGCCGACTCGTAGCATTCCTCGTAGCCAGGAATATTCGGCGAGCTATACAGCGAGTGCAGGCGGAGTGACCCGGTGACCCTCACTCGGCGTAGCCAGGTGGCGGGAGAGTTCATGTTGTGATTAACTCCCACCGGGTCCACTATGCCAGACCGGGTGCCGCGATTTATCGGTTGGCGGCCGCGCAGTTAAGATTGGCACCCGAATCGATATTGTTCGTCGACGATAAAGAACGCCAAACAAACACCCAGGTCGCCGAGGACCTCGGCGTTCACGTGCACGTCTCCCGTGGGATAGAACCATTGCAAGCCGTCGGACGCTGGAACAGGCCAAGTAACGGTGAATTTTCGGCCATGTCTTCCGTTGTTCAGCGGCGATTCGGATTCATCTTCTGGTACACATTCACCCCCGCATATGCCTCAGCATCGTCCGTACGCATTAGGATGGCAGACGGTCGCCTCTTCAGTCCGGTGTCGCTGTTATTCCGGCCATTCGGGTTGCCATGGCCCGGTGGTTAAAAATCAATAGAACACCCGAGATAGCCATCCACAGGCCACCTATAGTCATTATGGGGCCTGGTCCCCAGATACCGCTTAGGACGCCAGCCGCCATGGCTGCAGGCGGACCCGCGGAATTCTCAATCGCCCCTAAAATACCAAACGTCCGTCCCATTAATTCGGGGGGTACCGTGGCTTGGAAGAAGGCATCGAACGAGCTGTTTAGTGTGGTCTGGCCGAGACCAGCTAGGGCATAGACCCCAAGGCTCAGCCCAAGATCATGGGACACACCGAATAGAGCCAAGCTAAACCCCATCACAGCCCCGGAACCGACCAGCACGTGCCCGACCGAAAATCGTTGCGCGATCCAACCGGTCAGCAGCCCGCCCCCCACACTTCCTAATATCGAGGCCCCTTCAACCATCCCGAGTTCTGTCGGTCCGCCGTGTAGGGTACGAAACACCACCACCGGCAACAGGGCCCCCGCGGCGCCGCCACCAAGCGTCCCCATAAACGCCCAAATGGCCAGGGCCAACATCGAGCCATCTCGGCGTAAAGCCGTCCATCCGTCCTCCAAATCCCGCCAAAACCGCCGACGTGGAGCCGGTTCGCCGAGGTTTGGAGCCACCTGGGGTTCTTGAGGGAGAGTCAGCAGCCAATAGCCCGCCAACGCGAATGTAAACGAGCCCGCATCTATTAGGAAGCTGGCCGCAGCCCCCACGGCACCCACGACTAAGCCACCCACGGACTGACTGAAGAACCCATTGGCAGCTCCTACCGACCGGAGCAGCCCGTTACCGGAGGCCAATTCATCTCGCATGAGGATGCGGGATAGGATGCTATGAGCGGCTGGCCCGCTTAGCATACCTATGCCGCTCAGTACGAACACGGCGGCATAAATGGGCCAAATGGTGAGCACATGGCCGAACGCTAAAATTGCCAGAATCAGCACCACGGCCATGTTGACCAAGGTTACTCCTAGCATCGTGCGTCTCCGGTCCCAGCGGTCCACGTACACCCCGGCCAACGGTCCTCCGAGTACGTTACCCAGGCGTTGGATGGCAGACACGACAGCGGTGGCAACGACCGAGTGGGTATCCTGATAGACAAACCATAATAAAGCGATGACGTAGATGGCGTCGCCCCATGCCGAGAGATTTCGACCTGTGAGCCAGATGAGGAAATTACGGTTTCGAAATAGAGATCCGGCCAACCAGGATGAATTCTTCATACGATACGCCTCCTCGATGTCTTAGCAGTTCTGTCATAGAAGACATCGAATTTCGGCGTCGAAAGGTTCAGGCGGTCGCAGATTACCCGTAACGGGCAAGGACGAGGGGATAGTGCCGAAGGGCGGCCGCTTGAGACCAGAGTAGCACCACGCGGTCGTGGAGTGACGTTATGGCGGTCGGAGCCGGGTCCGCCCGCATCATCGCTAGCGTCCGCGGCAATTCGAGAAAAGTCGCCCCATTGCTATCAGGACCGAAGCCAATATCCAGGTGAAGTTCCACGTGCTTCCGGCTCGGCCGAATGAGGGTTGCGGCTTCAGCCTGACTCGAGGTACCATGCTGGGTCAACTCAAAGCGCTGACCGTCCCCGTAACGAATAGGAAACAGAAGCAGATCCTGTCCCCGGACGATTTCGGTGTGAACCCGTCGCGTCAAGTCTTCACCATAGGCATTACGTAAACGTCGAACCGGGCCCATGACCGCCAAGCTATTCCCCCACAAGCATTCGGCGGGTGACACGGGGTGCCTCATGTCGAAAATAGCATCGAACCACAAGCCCAAGTCTGATTCCACGGAAAAGTACGTCGTTTGAAACCCGCCATCGTACAGGCCGACCCTGGCGATAAGAGTCTTCCAGGCCCCCCGTACCGCAGCGCATTGGGGACACGGAGCCACGCCCAGCACGTCGGACCGAGCATGAGTACAGGTGATGGGAACCCCGCTTAGGGAGTGCCGCCAGTCGTCTAGACGGCAAGCGAGGTCCCGCTTCTCAAAGAATAGCAATGGGGC
>JAKAAL010000634.1 GCA_021802375.1 Bacillota bacterium
AGTCAGCCTACTTCCTTGACGTTAGCGAGAAATCTTTTCTCTTAGAGACTTACGGTAGGAGTACGTTATTTATGCCCAAAACCCAAACAAGTCGTTACGATGTGGCCGAGCACCTGCGTACCCCAAAAGAGATGGCAGCTTATCTCGAGGCCTGTCTTGAGGAGGCCCACGGCGATGCTGCTTTTATCGCCAAAGCACTGGGCGACATCGCCCGCGCCAAGGGAATGAGCCAGGTCGCCCGCGACGCGGGACTTTCCCGGGAAAGCCTGTACAAGGCGCTCTCGGGTGAGCGTAGTCCGGATTTCAGTACGATCCTGAAGGTTGTCAACGCCCTGGGCATTTCACTGCATGCGCATGGTTGAGTTGTAGGTAAGCACCAGCCACACAGCAATAGCGATCATTCAAATTCGTAGTAAGTGGGTGTAGAATCAAGGAAGTAGGCTGACTGTAGCCGAGGGGATCAAGAAATTTGCCTAGCAATCTCGGATTGTTATGCTGCTGCCTCAGCGCAGTCAAATTTGCGTTAGCATCCCACAATGCACCCTCCTCCTTCTGAGCGCAATCGAGGTCGTCACATGGGCACCTTTCTATTATCCCAAATCCGCATTACTAAGCTTTTCGGTGAGTTAAACCACACGATCCCATTAAGAGAGGGTGGGGTCACATTCATACATGGCCCCAATGGTTGTGGAAAAACCACGGTACTTAGGCTAATTTCAGCAGTGTTTGGCTGGGATCCCGCCACACTGTTTGAAACACATTTTGCAACGCTTGAGTTTGATAACTCCGATGGTAGCACCTTCTTCGTCGAAAAGACATTTAAGGAAACAGAGAAACCGGAAAAGCCAATTCCGTCCCTAGGGTTTGGTATTCGAGGAAATCCCGATCATCAATTCACTTTCTCTAGGGATGCAACAGACGTCAGATTTCCCATGAGTGAAGTTGAAGAGATCCTACCATTTCTTGTTCGAGTAGGCGCGCGTGAATGGATTGACAGAAATACTGGGATGCGCGTTGAGTACCAAGATCTTATTGAGCGGTATATCGACAAGCTGCCTCATTTCTCAAGAAAGAAGCGCCCCGATTGGCTAGTGCAGTACATTGCTCGCTTGAATCTTCATTTCATCAAGACGCAACGGCTTCTTCGCGTCGATTATTCGGCAATGCGTAGACACCGACCAGAAGAGGTTAGTGTTACTGATGTAATTCAAATTTACTCTAGCGAAATTAAGGAGCTCATTTCAAAGAAACTTGCGGAACAAGCAGCCGTATCGCAGCTCCATGACAGATCGTTTCCCGAGCGGTTACTCTCTCTGACTATGGACGATTCAGTATCAGAAGAGCAGATTCGTCATCTGTATACCGAAACAGAAAACAAGATTCAGAGGCTAGTAGAGGCTGGTCTAATCGACAAGCAAAAGAATATTTCCCTGCCTGTAAAGAGCTTGGAAGATACCGAACGGCGAGTACTATCTCTATATCTTCAGGACGTGAACAAGAAATTGGGGGTCTTCGATGAACTACAAAAGAAAATAGAAGCATTTCTTGAGGTCATTGGTCCAAAACTCCGGACAAAGCGATTCTCTGTAAATCGAATTGATGGTTTCTCGATTGAGTCTATCCATCGACCAGACGAACGGCTTAAACCATCGCAGCTATCTTCCGGTGAGCAGCACCAGATTGTGCTCTTCTACGAGTTGATATTTAAGGCAGACAGCAATTCATTCTTTTTGGTTGATGAACCCGAGATATCGTTGCACGTCGATTGGCAACGGCGCTTTCTCGGAGACATACACAAGATAGCCACTCTCGGTGATCGTCATTTCTTGATTGCTACGCACTCCCCGCAGATCATCGGTAGTCATCGCGATTTGGCCATTGCGCTAGATGAGGGAATTCTTGATGACTAGCCCTTACCAGTATCCCTGTGAAATTGTCACAGAGATTGAAATGTCTAGAGATGCTATTCCATGGCTGACCGTGGAAGGCGATACAGACGAAAGACTTTTCCGTTCCAGAAGATTCCCTCGCAACGTGAAAATCGTCGCAGCCGATGGATGGGAAGGCGTCAGAGATGTTCTGATTGGTGCAAATAATTGCCAACACAACACCATTGTCATCGGCGTAATTGATCGTGACTATCGTGACCAGAATAACTCTCAGCCAATGGTTCGTGGCCTCATTTTGACAGATCTTCGGGACATTGAGGGAGTGATGTTCTGGTCCTCAGCACTGCATCGTGTCTACTGCGAACTCGGCTCGTTAGAAAAATTGCCGAAACGAACTCGCGGTGAAGTGGACTATTCTTTAATTCGGAAGCAGATAATTAGTACTTGTGCAAAGATTGGCCTATTTCGATCTTACTGTTACATGTCCGGTCAAAGCGTCTCCTTTAGGGAACTAAACTACGCCAAATTCATTTGCGACAGATCGCTGAATTTGGAGGTATCAAGGTTCCTAGACCATCTTCGTGGCCGCAACAGCGGTACTAACCGTATCGACAATACAGCCTGGGACGAAGCGCAAAGCGCAAAACACCTGCGGCAAGAATACCGCGATCCAAAATGGATATGTCACGGACACGACTTGATGGCCATGGTCACCATTTCACTTCGACGTATGTGGGGATCAAACGGGGGGCAAGTGTCAAGAGAGGAAATCGAATCAAACTTTCGTGTTGGTTTTAGTGACGCAGAGTTGGAGGCTACCTCGATGTGGGGATATATTTGCGGATACTTGGGATGTTAGCCGATATTGCGCGAACCAATCATTCCACTGGACCTACGCGAAAATGTCGACAGACCGGTGAATTCCAACATTATACTCTAGTGCAATATACCCCGTGTCTTTCACTGATCTTATACGACTGACATTACAAACACCGTGCGGCTCAAACCGGCTACTTGGCGATCTCTTTATACGTGCGCACAGACCAGCGAAGACGGATCACCCGCACGCTTCTCTCATACCCTGCTTTACGCGACAACGATCTCCTGTTAGTTGTTTCCATCTTTCCCCTACTGACTAACCCGATAAGATTTCCAGTGCATTTTGGTCGGATCAATCAGTCCAATTTCCCGAAACAGTTGCCCCATTCACCTAATTTCGACCATCTAGGCATCAGGGGACTGAGTTCAATTGTCAGATGCATTGAACCAGTTTTGCACATAGACCATAAAACTATCCACATCGAATACATCTTCTTACGACCGCACAGGCGCATACAGGATGCAGTAGCCCATGGGCGTGATCCGTCCCTGCACAAGCTGATAGGTCCCATCTTTCATCATTCCGGGACCCATGGTCTGCCCCGTCCCCATCATCCCTGGACCCATAGCACCCATCATGCCCTGTCCTGCTGTGCCGCCTGGCAGAATAAAATGGACACACATACTGCACATCTTGCGTCCATTAGGATGGTCCTGATAATGAACGGCCGCTTTCGCAAGCTTGGATTGCGGAGAGGCTACGGCCCGTTGACCTAACAGGGGGTACGTGGCCAAGGCGGAAGCGGTAACGACGACGGTCTTGAGCCAAGTTCGCCGCGAAAACGTTTTAGGTTTATCCATCTGAGAAACCTTCGCAGAGGAGGTCTCAAATCTATAGGACGCCTGCATGCTGGTCAATTTAAAACTGCAATGCCCGCACTTACGTTTGTGATTTTGCCATGAAACTTTGTGCTTTAATCCGGCGCAGGAAGCGCCGGCCGAGTTTTGTGGGCTTTATAAAGAGGCCTGGGCCATTAAGGCCCAAGGCCTCTTTCCTAGCCCATGTTTAACATGCTGTAAAAAAGATATTGCCCATTCAATCGGTTACGATTTCAACCAGAGAGCAGGTGGCGCAGCCACCGCATTCATGTGGTATCAGACGATCAGGGTTTTGGT
>JAKAAL010000635.1 GCA_021802375.1 Bacillota bacterium
TTGATGGTAACGGTTTCCGCAGACTCGAGAGGATAAGCCTAACGATGAGGTTCCACCCGCCGATCATGACGAGGCCGATCCCCATGGTCATAATGCCACGCAACCGTCGTTGTATCGGCTTAGTTATCGCCATGAGCAATCCCATCGCCATCAGGCCCCATGACGTTAAAAAAATTACCACAAACTCTTCCTCCCTGAGATGGGAACTGCCCCAAAATCATACCATTGGTTATTTTACGATTCGATACTTGGAATTGGAAGGTGCACCATCGCATCTCCGCGTCGTGAATCACGGAGGGGGCTGCGCGACGCACTGAAGGCGCCGTTTTCGCGATTCGTTCATGCAGATGGCGTTTCCAGTGCTGTGCTGACCTACTCCAGTCCCGCAGATCGAAGAATCCTTGGTCACGCGTCTTGGCGGCGGGAGATTTCAGCAGCGCCACGTGCGCAGTCATATGGGCGGTTCAACGGTAGTCTATCGAAATTCTGGAGACCCATTGCCCCCCCTAAGACGACATCATTCCGTCTCTTGTGCAACCGCATCAAGGGTCAAGGATTCGGCGCCATGCTTGTCCGTCAATTCAATCCCTTCCCGGCATCCTTGCGCGAGAAAAGGTGGTCCCGCCCTCCCTGACTGCGGTGACTGCGATGACGGAACGGGAAGGGGCAAGGCCTACAAGCTCAGATGGCCTAGTGGGCGACCAAGGCGTCGAGATGCACCGAAAAAACGGGGAGAGCCTCCTTCAAAGTGTACCAAGCCAGCGGACCCGCGGAACCCTAGCACTGCAGGCCTTCCTCTCCGGGTGGGTGGCAGTATCAGCGATTTGGGACCTTATAACCCCTCACTATGCGAACCATAAGCACACCCGCTACCCAGTTTCTCGGGACTGGTCCATACCACTGAGCCACGGATTCAGGTAGTACCATTAATACCCCGTTACTGCTGTGCCCAAATTTGGCCCAGCGTGAGAAATGAAAAATGATCATCTTTCAGTGTCTCAAAAAATTTGTGAAAATTCTGCGGAATAGCACTGGAGGCCGCCACCACAATACCCTGAGGATCATGCAGCAATGCGTTTAGACTGGCGGCTGAAGAAGCGCTGACCACAGTTGTCGGCGTCATCAGTGAAAAATTTAAAGCCACGGCAGCCTGCTTATTGGCTGCCGAGGGGACCCATGGCCCCACAACAAATGTGGGAACGGAAACCCCAATGATATGAAATGCCTGGGCAGACCAGTTCAGTTCTTCAGCTGTTGCCGACTGAGGCAATTGATTCAATGCAATACCCGAATAGCCAGTAAGATCTATTTCATCACCAACTTGTTCCAATTTTTTTATCCACTCTGGATGCAGCAATGCCCATTGGCCTGATACTGCCACATCCAATAAAGGAACCGGTCCCTTCCATGACGACTGAACTCCAACCAGCGCTTGGACCTGCGCCAGGGAGGGATTGGCCAACACTAGCGCAGCGACGGGACGAATATTGCTAAAAACGCCGGTACTCACGGGTGTAGGCGAGCTAACGGCCTGTGGAGTTTTTGTCGGCTGAGATTTCGCTTTACCTTTTTGGTTTTTTAAACCACCGGATGCTTGGGTTGCGGGCCGAGGCTCCTTCGATGAAACTGGAGTAGAAACCGACTTTGCCCAATGAACCGCCTGGTTAACCCATAGTATGAAACCGTGGGCTGGATTGAGTGCCTGCAACGTGGGTACCGGCATATTAATGGTCCAGGCAATTTGGGATAACTGATCTCCGGGTTGAGCATAATAGGTCCAATGATGAAGATATGCCACCCGAATGGCCTCTAAATGGGCCATCAGCGATAGGTCGGCGGTGGTGATCCCGGAATTTTGAATGCCTACATCACTCAAAAACTTTTCTAATGCGTTCTTGGTTTCCGTGTTCCACTGTCCGTTTAAAGGTCCCTTGTAGAGATGCCATCCAGCAAGCCAATCCTGAGCTGCTAACAACGCGGTGCCATGCCAAGGTGTGGGCCATGGCTGAATGGAGTTGAGCGCCCTTGTGACTTGTTGCGACAGATTCGTATGGGCGCCCAATCCCCACTGGGTAATAAAGTGGTCGATGGCATTAAGGGTTTGGCCATTTACGCTTCCCGTCACCGAGCCAGCATCATACCCCAAAAGATCCAGGTTCGCCTGCAATTGGGCAACGGAGACCCCTTTGGCTCCCGTGTTCAATGCTGGATGGTTTGATCCGGCTGGGGTCAGCAGCGCTAAAGATAATATCGTGGCGACTAGGTTTCCGGTACTCATTTGTGCGATCCTCCTAATAGGAAGGATGCACCAAATAATGGATTTTTATTCCGTCAATACCCTACCACCATACCGATCATTCCGCCTAACAATCCCGCCACTGCGGCAACCCCCAGTGACAGCCACAAGTCGTGAGCCGTGCTGGCGGCATGCACCGTTTGGGCCACAGCAGTCCCCACTAGAGTCAAAGTTACTGCCGCCATAAGTCCGTTAAACCAGGCCGCATGGTCTGATCGATGCCCAGCTACGGCTCCAGCCAAAATGGCCGTGAGTGCCGAGCCAAACCACATCAACCCCTGCACCAATCGGGGAGCTAACATGACATTGGTGGATAATAAAGCTATTCCCAGAGCCAATAGAGCCGCCGCCAGCAGTCCGGCCACCGCACCCCGTATAATTGCTGAAACATTCATCGCCTGACCCCCTAGATCGCCTAAGGTCTTCTCGTCCTTCTAGAGATATATCGGGGGTTTTCATAAAATATGACCAAGTTTGGCCAAAAAAGAACCCCCAGGTATAATCCCTGGGGGTTCCTCTCATTCTTCCGAGAGGTCTTGTTCCGCTTTTTGAATCAGGCGCTTTACCATGGTGCCCCCGATCTTGCCAACTTGTCGGGTCGTCATGTTGCCCCAGCCCTTTTGCTCAATGTCATCGTCAAGTCCCAAATCGGCGGCCACCTCATATTTGAGCCGATCCAAAGCCCTCTCGGCTTTGGGAAGAAGCGGACGACGGTCAGATGCCATTTTAGCCACCTCCCGTTTCTAGCATCTCCAGGTTCTTAGGAAAAACGCGGTGGCAACTCGATACGGTTGTCGACCCGAAAATGGTTCGATGTAACGTCCATGTCAAGAACGGTCAACGTAATTAACCCCCCCGCCAAGGCACCTACATCCGTATTGGGATCTGCCGTGTCATCCCAAGGGTTGCCGGCCAACCAGTAATATTCATTACCGCGGGGATCCACGCGCCGATGAAAATCATTGTTGTACTCCCTGCGCCCCAACGGCACGCGTACCAACGTTGTAGGCAGCCCCTCTTTAATGTTGGGAATATTGACATTGTAAAAAGTCCCGGCCAGTGGCAGTACGAAACTTTTGTCAGTAAGCCACCATGCGACAAATTCGGCGGTCCAGGAAAGCCCCGTTTCGTCACGTCCAGCATAAGATATTGCAACCGATGGCACTCCTAGAAACATGCCCTCCACAGCGGCTGACACCGTACCGGAATAGAACACGTCTCGTCCCAGATTGGAACCCTGATTAATGCCTGAAAGCAGCAGTTGGGGACGTTCCGGCAACAGCGCTTCTATACCCAATTTAGCGCAATCGGAAGGTGTTCCATTTACCGACCAGCCCTTGGCATCAGGATATGGAACATCATGAGCATGAAGCGGCTTATGCATGGTAATTGCATGGCTCATAGCGCTTTGTTCTTTTTCCGGAGCCACAATGTACAGATCATGATCGACTCCTAAAGTTTGCCGCAAGCATTGTAGACCAAAAGCTTCAATACCATCATCATTTGTCAGCAAAATACGCATGGCACCCCTCCTATTTCGGCTCACTCATTTTTCGTATCATCTGAATTATAGTGGTCCAGGATGCG
>JAKAAL010000636.1 GCA_021802375.1 Bacillota bacterium
CATTCTCGATGCTCTACGCGATTTGGACATCCGCCGGCAATCGAATGAGAGCCTGCTGTGGTATCAGTGGACCGCCGTCCTACCGTACCAGCGCCGCCTCTTAGATGCGCTAGGCGTGCCGATTGACCGTGGGTTTATCTGGGACCCATCGGGCTAACGGCCAAAAAAATTCCACGATTTTCCGTTCCCTGACTCGCGGAACCTGGGTTACATGGAGCATACCCCGAACTTCATCACGAGCCGATTCTTTTTCAGCCACTAAATGGGGTTCGGGTAAAGTGGAACGAAAAGTGCAATAGTGAGGGAAAAACATCGTGCAAACTCGCAATGTGGGACGGAAAGCGTGTTTTGAGGCCCCGTTTGCGTGGTGCGGGGAAGAATGATCGAGAGGACGATGACGTCACCGTATTCTTGAATGCAGCATTAAGGTCGGGTTTCGGACTCTATTGCACTTTTCGGTCGGTTACTACCCGAACCCCAATCTTAAGCGCTTGGCCCTTAAAAATGGGGTTAAAGAAACGTGGATAACGGGCGTGTTTGTCTCCGCTCTGGTGCTTCGTGCGGACCCCGTCAATAGTGGCGCAGAACTTTTCGATGAGGGCTTGCACGGTTTGTGAATGGAGCGGCAATCGTCGTTTGAAATGCGCTTTCAGTTGGGTCTTCGTCCGTGGGCCAGGGCCACTGGCGCCGACGGCAGAAGCGATTGATCTTGACCAAGCGCGTCCAGAGATCCCCGGCAGCGCGTCGAGCTTTGGAGGCTTTTGCCCATTCTGTCTTGGACAGGGAAACACGATAGGTGAAGACCGTTGTCTCTTGCATGACAATCTGCGACGGACATCGTGATTGGCGAAGAGGCTCAAGACCTGGTGCGCTATGCGGTACCCGTTCACCCGCACCAGGTGGTCGGGGTGGAGGAATGGCACCACGAGTCTCCTCCCGAACGGATTCCCGGTCAACCCATCGTCCGGCGTCGCACCTTACGGGTGCCCGAGGATACCGTGCCCAGCACGCGATCATTAGCCGACTATGAGGGGGGGATGCCGCAATGACCCGACCAACCCATGCGGTTTCCGTCGATCCCTGAGATGTGTTGGCCGTACTTTGCGAACGCCTGAAACTCCCGGAAGTGGGCCGCCTTGCGGCGGCGCGGGCACAGCAAGCGGCCGCGGAACAGTGGACGTATTCCCAATACCTGATCGATGTCTTCCAAGCCGAGGTGGCCGCCTGCCAAGACCGATACGTCGTCTCGCATACTCAGATGTCCCATCTCCCTTTTCACAAGACGTTGGACCAGTATGATTTCACCTTCCAGCCTTCCCTCGATGAACGCCAAGTGCGTCAGCTCCTGACGCTCCAATGGGTGGATGGGGCGGAAAATCTCATTGTGCTCGGTCCTCCGGGGGTGGGGAAAACGCATTGGGTGGTGGCGATGGCGGTACAGGCCATCGTGGAGCGTATCTCGGTGTATTTCATTACCCTTCAGGACCTGGTGGCCGATCTCCGGAAAGCGAGGGACGAGAATCGCTTCGCGACCCGCCTGGGCATGTACGTCCGGCCCCGCCTCCTCTGTACCGACGAAGTGGGCTATTTGCCACTCAGCCCCCTCGAAGCGAATTTGTTCTTTCGCCTGGTCGCTGCCCGCTATGAGCGCGGCAGTCTCGCCCTCACCTCCAACAAAGGCTTCGTCGATGGGGGCCAGGTGTTTGGCGATCCCGTCCTGGCGACGGCCATCTTAGACCGATTGGTGCACCATTCGACCATTCTCAATATTCGGGGAGATTCCTATCGTCTGCGAGAAAAGCGGAAAGCCGGTCTGTTGAGCGAGGCAGCCGCACGGCCGCCCCTCGCAGCCCCGCCACCGGCTGGACACGCGTAATCATGACACTCAGTGTCAGTTCGGAACCAAGAAAGGGGAAAAATTCATGGCCTTTGTACGATGGCGTGGGAACTGTGCCCAGCTGCTCGCGACGGTGACGGATCAGGGGCGTCCGCGACACCTCCTGTTGGCGAATCTTCACGGGGCGTATCGGACGACCCCCGTCTATCTGATGTGCGGCGAGCCACTGATGACACCGTTTCCAGGTCCAGTGGTAGGCCTGAGGCCAAAGCCATCCCACGGCCCAGGTGTGGGCCGTGCACTGTAAGTGACTGCGCAGGTGCGACAGCGATAGCGCTGAATGGTCAGAACGTAGATCCCACGCCCATCTTGCACAGGACGCGTAGAGGTGCCGTTCCGCACGAGGACAGGGTCGGCATTGGTCGGGCACGGCGGACAGGGCCCGTGATCGCCCCGGAGTACTGGGCTTAATGACATTGTTAACGCTATAATAGCCATAGATCACCAGATCTGACCGAGGGTAGGCCACTAACCTTAAAGCCCTCGGTCTTATTTTTTTTTGACAACCCTCATGGTACTAAAAAACCCCCCAAAAGGGCGCAGGGACAGCCGCATATGTTGTCCCAGGAGGGATGGCAATGAGAAAGACCGGCCCTTGGCAGAGTTTTTGGTATGGCATTTTTGGTGTGTTGGTCGGGGCGTTGTTAGTTTATCAAACGGTCACCCGTACACCCCACCCAACTACCTGGCCGGTGGCCCACATCGTGCGCAAGCTAGATCCGTCGGTGGTGGTGGTTTTGAACAATCAACGGACCGGGCGGACCGAAAAGCCACGGGGCATTGGCTCGGGGGTAGTCATTGACCGCCATGGCGATATTGTGACGAATTACCACGTGGTGGCCGGTGCGTCTAGCGTAACCGTAGTCCTATCGAATGGGACACGATATCGCGCCCGCATAATCGGAGTCGATCCACCGACGGACCTGGCCGTGATTCGTATTAATGCTAACCACCTAATTCCGGTGGCGTTTGCTCCTTCGAACCAAATTCAGCCAGGGCAATTAGTGGTGGCCATCGGAAATTCGCTCGGACTCACCCATACGGTGACATCGGGCATTATTTCCGCCAAAGATCGGGTGCTGTTTCGGGATGGTTGGGAGTACCACTTAATCCAAACTGATGCCGCCATCAATCCGGGCAACAGCGGTGGGCCGTTGGTGAACGCCCAAGGCGAACTGATCGGCATCAATTCTAGCAAAATTTCGCAGGCAGGCATCGAGGGGATTGGATTTGCCGTTCCAAGCGACACAGTGCGGTACGTTGTGAGCCAAATAATGCGCTATGGACATGTTCGCAGGCCATGGATTGGCGCATCACTACAGTCAGCAGGATCAAAGGGTTTGGGGTTGCTGGTAGTGTCTGTAGCCGCTAATGGTCCAGCCGCCAAGGCAGGTCTTCGTCCAGGAGACATGGTGATACAGATTAATGGGTCTCCGGTGAGCCGGGTTCGGGATGTAATCTCCAGGTTGGAGCATGCCGAACCAGGACAGGTGATTCAGGTGACGGTACTGAGGGGAGCGCTTAAAGTAGGATTCTCGTTGGTTTTGGCATTGTTGCCTCCTGGCAAACCCGCTGCCATGATATGGGTTCTCCTGCTAACGTTTATTTTATCAGTTCTATGGCTTAACCTTTATTGGCCACTTAGGCCAAGACGATCATGGACCATAGGGCGTCACATTTTATGGGTCAGCGTTTTTATGGTCGCGGCAGCGATAATCGTGTCAAGCATCGTACCCTGGTACGTCCATTGGTTAACCCATTTTAGTCGATAACACAACTCTCTAAATATTCACCTCGACGCCCGGAACTGAGAGGCGTCGAGGTGAATTGCATCGAACTAGGCTCCGGGCGACAACGTCTGAGATACGGGAATTTCCCCCAGTTTTAACGACAATCCTACTTTAAGCGCTCCCCTCAGTACCGTCACCTGAATCACCTGTCCTGGTTCGGCATGCTCCAACCTGGAGATTACATCCCGA
>JAKAAL010000637.1 GCA_021802375.1 Bacillota bacterium
GATCTATCCATGGGAGGTAATTGATGGGTAGGCTCTGGATTCACTTCGTGATCAGAAGAAAGTGGTGGGTCATCATCGCGTGGGCCCTTATTGTGCTGGCGATGCTACCTCTCGCGATCCGCGTCACGCACCATCTATCCTCGAGCGGCTTCGACGACCCGGGCAGCTCGGCTGTATGGGCCACCAACCAACTCAGTCACCTGGACCCGCCAAAAACTCCCAGCGCCCTGTTAATTACTCAACTAGCTCCGCACACGGTTCGCCACCTGGGTGAACAATCCCACATTCCCATCTCGGATTTTCACGCCATGAAAGGTCAGCAAACCGTATTTCTGCCCAGCTCCGGCGTGAGCTTACCCCAATCCAATGCCTTTCGGTCCGCCCTCCGGACTCATCACGCCACGCTCGCTTCCATCGATCAAATCGCTATTGGCAAGAAAGTGGCTCACGATAGTTCGAAAACCCTTGGCACTAGTGGAATCCTGGCAATCCCATTTTTAGCGGTGCTGCTCTTGCTGGTTTTTGGATCATTGGTGTCGATTAGCCTGCCCCTCTTGGTCGCATTGGTGGGGTCTGAAATGGCTTTGGGGATCATTACGCTCATCGAAACCCACATTACCTTGTCTGTATTTCTCACTGACATTGTAAGCTTTTTAGCATTGGGCGTCGGGATCGACTACGCGCTATTTATTAGCACTCGATTTCGTCAAAATCTCGACCAAGGCCAGTCTGTAGATGCGGCTGTGGCCGACAGCATGATGCATGCGGGCCGATCGGTGTTTTACTCTGGGATTGCGGTCGCGCTAGCGGTGGCTTCCTTGACCTTGGGAGGTAACGCATATTGGCGGGGACTCGCGCTCGGCGGCGCCATCGCGGTGCTTTCAGTGCTGTTAGCCACTCACTCGCTGTTGCCCGCATTAATGTCGATTCTGGGCCGTAAAACGCTCTGGGGCCGAATAGTGAAGGCCAAAGACTTCGGATTTTGGAAGACAGTTGGTCGCTTCGTCGCCGACCGCCCTTACTTAGCACTGTTGGTAGGCGTGGTCTTACTAGTGCCCTTAGCAACCGTAGGGCCGCGAATTCAGATGGCCACCCCAGCAAATTTAGCCACCATGTTGCCGCAAACGGATCCCTTGCGCCAAGCCGTGGCGGTTCAGCAGAAAGTGCAAGGTGCCGGTAGCATCGCACCGATCGCGGTGGTCATGAAGTTTCCGACGCCCGTGACCAATGCCACGACATGGTCCGACGTAGCGTCGGTGACAAAAAGGCTGTCGTCGCTCCAAAACGTCTACCACGTTTCCTCCCCCACCACGATCGGGTTGACGTCATCCGAGCTTTCCGCGTCGCTGCAACATCCGAAATTATTGAGTAAAACGCTTTCCGACGCTCTTCGCAACTTTATTAATCCAACTTACGATCCCCATTTGGTAGTGGTCTTCGTCACCGCACGCCAAGGTCCTGACCAACCCCAGAGCGCGGCCCTATCCAAGATCATCGACGAACGGCTACCGAACTGGTTGCCGCCAGGGACCCATGCCGCTACCGGTGGCCTAGTTCCCATGCTACAAAGTTTTAACCATCTCACCTCGTCCCGCCTGCCAGCCATTATGATTGGCGTGGCCACGGTGGCATTCGTGGTGCTGGCGGCCGCCACGGGATCGCTGCTCCAAGCCTTTTTAGGTGTTCTCTTAGATGCGTTGGTGGCACTGGCCACCGCTGGATTTCTCTACGTCGTGGTCCAAACCGGTCACCTCGGATTCCCCGCCACCACACCGGACAGCTCCATTACCCCCTTAATATTTGTGCTCTTGTTTGGGCTTTCGATGGATTATGAGGTCATCTTGCTTCACCGCATCCAAGAACCGCTTCATCAGGGGCAGTCGATGAAAGACGCGGTACGCTCAGGCGTCAGCACCACCGGCGCGATGATTACGGGAGCCGGGATGATTATGGTGATCGTCTTTATCTCGCTTTTGATTAGTCCGCTTGCGGTGATGAAGACCTTGGCGCTCGGACTGACGTTCGCGGTGCTGATGGATACTTGGATCGTGCGCTCACTCATGGTGCCGAGCATTACGGTTTTGTTAGGCCGCTTTGCATATTGGCCGTGGGGTTATGCGAAGCGAGTGGGCCAAAAGAGGTCGTAGTCTTGTGGATTCGTGCCGGACAGCGCCGAATCGAGCAGCATCTCGCCGATGACCGGTGCAAATTTGAATCCATGACCGGAAAAGCCCGCACCGACGACCATTCCCCCATCCGCCTGACCCAAGATAAAATGGCCATCGGGAGTCGTGGAATAAAGGCACACCTCGGCATCACGCAGTCTCCAGCGATGACCTGGGAATATCTGATTCATGTGACCCAACATGTCTGCGATCTCGGCCGGACTTACTACGCGATCGACTTCCGTCGGTGTCGTGTACTCTCTCGTGTGATGCACTCCCATCTTCAGCCCTCGGCCAGGAACGTAGGGAAATCCGTAGAGTAACACATGCCCCCGGTCGTAGAGAAATGCCGGAATCTCTGGTGGATCGTCAGTCTCAATCCAAAATACCGGCTGCCGCTCGATCCTGACGGGGAGTTCGAGCCATTCGGTAATCCAAGGCCCCGGTGTGATGATGAGGTGCTCCGCTCCAATCCATTCTCCACGGGTGGTCGCGATCCGAAACGATCCCACCTGCCCCGAAATGCACGAAATCCTGGTATCGAATTGGAATTCCGCGCCTTGGTGCTGGGCCTTTTGGTGGAGCACGTGCAGTGCATCGGCGGCCTTCAGTACTCCCGCCCCCGGCTCAAAAAGCGCTACGGTGTCGTGGCCCGCGCCTAGACCATATCGCGGGAACAACTCTTCTACTCCTACCACATCGAACGGTAGACCATGCGCCATAGCCGACTGGCGTGCGCCGCGCACCACTGGGGAAGACGACGCCCCTACCACCAAGCCTCCTCCTGGCAACAGCAGAGTTTGGCTTGCCCACTTCTCCAAATCACTCCAGGCCCGGTAGGCCGACAAAACCAAGGGCACGTAACGAGGATCCTCATAGTAAGCCTGGCGAATCATGCGGGTTGGCCCGTATGAAGACCCATAAGCATGTAATGGACTGTCAAATTGCTCGATGCCTAGGGTTTTGAAACCTCTTCGACTGCTCGCCTCTACGGTCGCGAGACCCATCACACCTAATCCAAGTTGCACCACGTCATAGTGTCGATCTTTCAATGTGCCGCTCCCCTTACTGTTCCAATAACGACCAGTCGACGGAGGCACCTGCCTCGTTAATTCCATGGTAATAAGAACCCCCATAAAATAGCAAGGGATCGGCTCCGTCGCCGCTCCATGAAAAGTCATCGACCGCCCCCACATAGAGGAAGTGGTCCCCGGTTGGGACCCGATCTTGGACATGGCATTGCAACCAGGCCAAGGCACCCCGAATCACCGGCACCCCGTTTGGGGTATGGTGCCAGATCGTGTACTCGGCCATCGGCCCATTCCCGGAAAATTGCTGGGCAATCGACTGCTGATGTCGACTCAACACGCTAATGGAGAATGGGCCGGCCTCCGGGGCAGACAACAGGGTGTGGGAATAGCTTGTGGCTTGAAGGCTTACCCCCACGAGAAGCGGCCGCAGCGAGAGCGACACGAAGGCGTTGGCGGTCATCCCGTGCACAGCGCCGTCGGGATGCGGAATAGCAAGGACCGTAATGCCGGTAGCAAATTGGCCACAAACACTACGAAACGCGCGTTCTCGGCTTGTTATCGCCATAGGAGTCCCCTTTCTCTAGGAATGAGGTCGATCCCGCAACGACGGGGCCGTGGTCGCAGTCGGCGTATTCTCGCCCCATCCAAATACATCCATAGTTTCATTAA
>JAKAAL010000638.1 GCA_021802375.1 Bacillota bacterium
AACATTTTAAGGGCCATTAGGGCCACTAATCCTTGCCCGTTGGGCGGTAGTTCCCACACCTGATATCCGTGAAAGTTTACTGATAAAGGCTCGACCCACTCCGGAGCAAAGTGCGCCAAGTCTTCTACGGTAATCACTCCACCGGTGTCGTGGGCAAAGCGAGCGATTTGCTCTGCTAGTGTGCCTTTGTAATAGGCATCGCCATTGCTGGACCCTATTTCCATTAATGTTTTGGCATGATCCGGCGAGCGCCAAATTTCTCCCGCGGCGGGCGTACGACCATCCGGGGCAAAAACCCGAAACCACTCCTGATATTCTGGGGTGGTGAGGGTTTCTTTGTAAATTTGGTAAGCTCTATCCCAAAAGTATGCGACGGTGGGGGCCACGGGATATCCTTCACGGGCTAAATGTGTGGCGGGCTCAAGGACTTGGGCCAGGCTTAATTTGCCAAAGCGTTCAGTGAGGGCCGCCCAGGCGGCAGGTGCCCCGGGAACGGTAACCGTGCACCAGCCCTTATTGGGCATTGTGTCATGGCCCTGTTGGCGGACCCATTCCCGAGTGAGACCGCGAGGGGCGGGACCGCTCGAATTGAGGCCATACAGTTTTCCCTTAGACCACACAATGGCAAATGCATCGCTGCCGATCCCGTTAGAAGTGGGTTCGGTGACTGTAAGGGCGGCGGCGGTGGCGATGGCAGCGTCAATGGCGTTGCCTCCCTGCTGTAACACCCGTAAACCGGCTTGAGCCGCTTGCGGCTCGGCAGTAGCCACCATCCCGTGCTGACCATATACGACGGTGCGCCGGGACGAATAGGGATAGGACTGGGGATCTGTCACAGGAGGTCTGATTAGTGTATCTTCCGGGCGATTAAGTGTGGGCATTAGTGGTCTTCCCTTCTCGAAACCTTAGTGTTGCACGCCAGTTGCCCATGGTGTGGGGTTTTCCCTGGCACCTGGTAATCAAAGAATCAAGCACAGAACAGCACAAAACTAGAGTAATCCTACGCGAGCGGGACTGACATCCCGCTTAGCCAATAGCAGGGGGCTCAAAACATCCGTACTCGCAAGGGCTCAGCTAGACGCCCCCGATTCGGTCGTGCGAAGGTCTTCGGTTCCTTGCAACCATCGTGCGCCAAATCCCGTTAACGCATGGTCTTGACGACGCGAGGCGTTATACCTCCCTACAATTGCGGAAGGCAACCGCTTATGCATCCTATTTTCAAAGATCGAACACATGGTTAGTCTATCACGAAACGACCTGGGTGCGTATTGCAGGAAAGAACGAAAGAGCTTGGCCTGACGGCGAGCGCTGACCTGCAATAAACTATGGGAGAGATGCGGCAGTGTGGGCTGTTTATGAAGCTAGGAGGAATTGCGCCGTCCTAGCTTGTTGACTTCGCCAGAACAAATACATAAAGCCCTGAATGTGTGCAATGGATGCTTTACGGAGTCCAATACGATGGCATCAGTGGGCCGTAGTCGTTGACGCGCGCGCACCAGCCCTAGGAGCCATTTAGGAACAGGATTTCTCCCTTCTTCGTTTGGTGCGCTCGGGTGGAGGATCCCGGTTGGTGGTGGAACTACTGGCTCTGCCCGGAGCACGAACCGGGGGCACCGTCTTTAAGGACGGTGCCCCGGTGATCCGTCGTATGGCTGCCCCGGCGCTAGTTAACCGGGATGACTATCGGACCTAGGTGCAATGCGGTGTCCCCAGCCTGGGCCAGTGCTACCTGTCCACTTATTGTGGGATGAATGTCCCCAGTTAACACATCCAACTGCTGGTGGCCGGCAAAGGCTGTGTAGGCATTAGCTACCGGAATGTTGGCGGCCTGAGCCACCTTTGCGATGGTAGCGTTCATGGCTACCAGAGGGGCATTGACCATGGCGTTTAGTATCACCATTTGGACCGGAACCGGGTTATAGAGGTTGTACAGAACGATCTTGGCTGTCGGTGCTTCTTGACGCACCAAGGTGACGATTTGGGTGAGGTTGGTACCGAATCCGGCAATGGCTTGCTGGACTTGCGATGCTTCCGTTGGCGTTAAAGTGGTCTGGCCGCTATAGAAAAGACCATCCTTTAGCGCGATACCCAAGAGATCATTGCTTCCGATGTTGATGGTGACAATCTTGGCGCTCTTGAGGGATCCCGCAAAGGCTGGCGTCGGAAGGGCCGTTAGCAGGTCTTTGGATGTCCAACCCGGCACGGCCAGATCGTTTACGGGCAATTTGGTGAATTTGCCCATAAGATAGGGAAATGCCAACGGTGAGGGCTCAAGATTGGGACCTAGGTTAAATCCATAACTAATGGAGTCCCCGAGCGCGACCAGGCCGTTAGGGGCAGGGCTCACCGCAAATGTGGTGGTAGCCATGGTGGCTTCGGTGGCATTGGAGACCGCGTTGGGGGCCTTGGCGTATACCACGGCTTGGTACACACCAGGCACTGGTGGCGTGAACGCAAATTGTGAGGAGCCATAGGATCCGCTCGCGATCCAGGCGTTTTCGGGAGTTTTAATCCAGAACTGATAAAGGGCCCCCGATACGTTCCTAGAGCTGGCATCCAGTGTCTCGGGATGCCCAACTGTTCCCAGAGACGGGCCGGCAGACAGGGTCGCGTTCCCCCCCACGTTGACGATGGCAGATTGGCCAACCGCGTCTTGATAGCTGCCTTTAGCCAATTGAGTGGGGGTCATTCCGTAGGCTACCACCGTATAGGTTCCCGCGGCTAAAGTGTTTAACGTCACTGAGCTGCCGGTTGAATAGTTTTGGATGACTTTCCACTGGCCGGCGGCATTGCCGAGCCAGAATTGGTATTCCAGTGAGGCAGATGAAGACGCGGCGTACGTTAGAGGGGTGCCTAGTGGGGCGGTTCCGGTTGGCCCCTTTAGAGTCAAGGTGGGTGGTGGCACCACCACGGTTTGAGGCACCGCGACCCCCGTGGTTGTATTCTGGGCCACTCCGGTCACGGGGCTACTGTGATTCATCCATACTCCATAATATTCCTGACTGATAGTGTTGTGGGTGATCGTGGTGGCGCCAACTTCTGAGCCAGTCCCCATGACGGCGATACCAGTCGGTTCCATCAATCCGAATTCAGGATCCGGACCATTGCTAGAGATGCTGTTATTAATCACTTGGGTTCCTGACATGGTCTGCCCGGGGGCCGTAAGATGGACCAGGATTCCCGGGATCTGGTTATTGGTGATGATGTTTCCCGTGACTACGTTGTTGATGGATTTGCTCCCCATTGGTGCAACCCCAATGTCGATGCCCTGAGGATTGCCGCTGACGGTATTCCCTGACACCGTGTTTCCGATCGACCCAGCGCTATTAAACGAAGCCACCACAATGCCACAACCCTTGGTGTTATTGGTAATCGTATTGTTGGCAATGGTGTTACCCTGCGAGGGGAGTGGCGGATGATAGGCGAAGGGATAGGCCAGGCCCGGTGAAAAAGTTCCGTCGTCCGTAAGTGCTACGCCTCCACCCGCATTTTGGGTGATGAGATTATCGGTAATGGTGCTGCCTGTCGAGCCCATCATGGTGATGGCCTTATCCTCGAAGACGGTGGGACTCATTTGCATGCCGTTTTGGGTGATGACATCATGAGTGATGGTCACCTGTGAGGTGTCCGAAACTAAAATCCCCTCGTTATTCGCATGTTCTAGGGTGAGATGGGCTATCGTGGTGCCTTTCGCAGCCGCCCCATTGATCCAGATCGCATTGTTATATCCATCCGCATTGATAATGGTCTTCGCGGCTTGGCCGGTTTCACCGGTAATGGTTACGGTCTGGGCAATAATGGGGGATTCATTGTAGGTTCCCGGCATGACGATGATGGTCGAGCCGGCAGGTACCTTAGACAC
>JAKAAL010000639.1 GCA_021802375.1 Bacillota bacterium
TATGCAGGTCATGCGGTTCTCCTGAGGCGTTCACATCGGCAAAGGCGCAGGATACCGCGTCTGTCCATGCTTTGATTTCCCTCGGTAATGCCTTCAGGTGTAGAGTCAGCCACTCCTTTTGCCTCTCTGTCCAACTTTGAGCGGTTAAGTCGTAAATCACCCCTTCCACCTGAGTTAGAAACAATACGGTGGCGGCCGCGTAAAAACTGCCATTGTAAACCTCAATGGCTTCCTGAATCATCTGTCGTCGGCCTTCGGACAACATAGCCCGGTACGGAAAATATGAGTTCAATGCGTTCTCGTCGCTAAACCATTGTTGCATGGTCGCGTCGAGGGAACCCAGTTGTGGGGCATGCGTCAAGCCCCCCACACGGTCACGGTTGGCGGCCACTCCTGCCGTGTCGCGTTACCGACCCATTGTAGCCATTCCCCCACAGGTGATTTCTCCAACGTCTGTTGGGCCAGTTTCGGTACTTCCTCCGGGAAAAACCAGAAGAAGGCTAGTACCAGTAGATTCCCCAATAGGTCCATCCCGTGGATGAGGTCCCGTCTGATGTGCGACTCTTCCTGGCTACCGGGCAACCACGCTCCCCCCATAACTGTTCAAAGAGCCCCTGGATTTGCTCAACCGTTAACGAACCCTCGATGTCAACGGCTTCCTTATCAGTGTCCAAGGAGCCTTCTGATGGCGGGTGTTCGTCCATGGCGTTATATTCCTCCCTTATATGACAAAATGTTCCCTGTCGTGTGGGGTGTCCAGATTTAAACCTAGGGCCTTGGGCCACGTGAGTTCAGTCCGTGTGAGAAATTAGGGACTACGTCGTGTGGTTCACGGGGCAGCGCGGGATTAGTCTGTTTAACGACAGGATCCTGGTCCGGGAGCCGAGTACGGAAGGGAGCCGTTCGAGCGGGTTGCTTCCTTATGCCAATAGCGTACCAACAATCGAGCCCAAGTCATTTGAGCGCTTGCGGTAGTTTCGCCCCCAACCCTAGCGACAACGATGCCACCGCTATGAGCAAGTGCTTACGAATTGTTTGGTGACTGTGGTGCCATTTGGTGCGGTGGTGTGGGGTTCATTACGGTCAACGCTCAAACTCCTCTAACAAAGTCACCGGGAATTGGCGTTGGACGGCATTGACGGAGGCCTCCAACAAAGGAAACACCATGTCACCATTGATCCCCCGGCTTAGTGAAGCCCACACCGTTGGAAAGTACCGGACCATCATACCGATCATATATGAGGCAACAAATAGTAGGGAAAAGTACGATAGTTTAAGTCCTCCCGAGAAAGGCGCCAATAAGAAGGTCTTCGAACCGCTAGATACGACATAAGGAAAGGAATCAACCATGTCATCGCGCGACAGGCGGTCAATGTGTAAGTACAGATTCTCTCCCTTATCGAACACAGAAAATCGCGCATCGTCCGGCAGTGCCAGATGCCTTTTCAATTCTTGTGTGGTTGGAGCACGACCCGAAAAGTCTCTAAGGTTAATCTCGAGTGCTCCGGGCGGGGTCACAAAGACTGCACGGCACAAGTAACTCCTCGGCAGTTCCTCATAAATGCGGTGATAGATCTCTATCAAATCGGGTAACCGTTCTAGAATGTCCTTCAATGTAAGGGTTGCCGTCGAAACGTCTCGCGTCCCTGCTACCGCGATCAGGTCTTCTTCCCGGCGATTCCCCAACAAAGTGATCGCCCGCACGTTTTGGTTGTTGGAGGTAACAAATGCAAATTCAGAAAACGACCCCCGACAAAACCTCACCTGAAGGTCCGGCAAATACTTTAACCCCAGAGACAACGTATTTTGCCATCCGACGATCTGCAACCCGTGGCTACTCGACAAGCTAGTTTCTCTGGCTCGGGGGTCGTTGAAAAGGATAACAGCCCGAGTGAATGCAAGAACGCCATAATATAGCAAAAGGGGTTTGGTCAACTGAGAAGCGTGATTGACACCCTCAAAGTAGTCGCGCCCTTGAAGGATGTGAGAGGTAATTTCGATCGCCTTTTGGGCAGACAATTGCCGGTGGTGCTTGCGAAAATATGCCTGTTTAACGACATCTACACTTCCATATACCGATAGGTGTTCCCATATGCTTTGTTCCATGAGTGCTCCAATTTTAATTTGTAGGTTAGAAGACGACCTAAGCGAACTACTATTCGGGTCTTGCCAGATATTATCCTGCCATCTTACAAATAAGCTGCGCCAACAAAATCGTCCACACTAATACGTTGGGTAAATTTCCCAAGCGCTCGCTCGGCCTAAGGCACAATTGCCCCCGGAAACTTGATCATTCGTCTCGCGCGTGGACAGGCGGCCGGCTGCTGCAGGGCAACGTCTCCGTTTTCACCCCGTTAAAGACATGACGGTCTGATGCACTTCTCCAATGGCATTGTTCCATAACGCCCGTCTACCGAACGAGACGCAGCCGTGCACAACTCGGTCCACACTCTGTATAGTCACCCTATCGTTTGTGGTAACCGCTTGAGACCACACGCGACGCCAGGCGGACCCCGTCCACCAGATCAGGTTGACTCGGTTTTCGGAGGGATCGGAGAGCACCAACCATCAGCGTATATACCGTCGTACAAACAATACAATCACAAAGGCAAAGAGAAGCATTCCATATGCGCTTTCAATAACGGCGAACCCCCTGGCAAGGCCCATCGGCGTCACATCGCCATACCCAAGTGTGGTCAGGGTCACTCCCGACAGGTAGAGAGCCGTGACCAGACTATGCGTCGCATGGCCGTTCGCCCGCATTCCATAAGCGGTATAAACAAGGCTTGCAAATAGTCCCGGGACTAGTCCAACGATGAACGTTCTCAGGCCCGACGTCCAATAAGCAGTGCCGTAACCCCATGCAGCCCAGAGGACCTTGCGCGCGAAATTTTTCGTGATGAACTTGAACAATTTCCATCGGCTAAATTGGCCGGCCTGAGTATTCCATTTGGGCCACCATGGTATGCCAGCATACGTCATCCGATAAGACAGGATCTGTGCTGTCAGTTGGCTAGTACCTAACCCACATTGGGCATAACCATCGGCGGCAAATTGTGCAGCAAGAGCGCTTACGCCATAAATTTTGTGGTTCGCGAGGCGAAGCGCCCCATTGTAAATGCGTGCCGCCCGAAGAGGCAGGTGAGCAGGCGATGGAGAATCGTATAAACCTGCGTAAAAATACAAAAAGGCCTCGCCCAGTTGTTGTCCGTTCGGGTCTTGTAGAATCCCTTGCGCGATAAGCTGAAAGTTCGATACAGGATCAAATCCGGCTTGCACCAATTTTTCCGCGTCTAACATGCGGCCCAGGCTTAACCGTAAAGCAAGCGTTGGATCGCTTCCATCTTTGCGAGCTTCTACCGCGCTTTCCACACACACCTTGACGAACTGATCGAAAGGGCTATTTTGCGACATGATAGTTGAGATTCACCTCGTTTATTGACTTTGACAAGTTAAAGTTCATTGGTCGAGTACATGGGAGCCACAATGCAGGTGTCCTAAGACATTCTGGTCCGCCTTTGTGAACAAACTCACGGAGGAACGTTCTTCACCACGACGGTCCTGATGACGAGTCGGGCCAACGCTGTCACGCCTCGGAGGGTGCCGGAGGGATCTCGGCCAACGTGGTGCGTAGCGCTTCATCGATCCAGAAAAAGTATTCCGGCTCCACGCCCCGGAACGACGCGCAGTTGATGCAAAACCTCCTGGGACATGCACCCACCCTCCTCGAACCTATGCTGGCACCGACACGGGAGAAAAGTCAATCTATTCCCCGGGGCAAGTCACGCCCGTCGTGTTCCATGAGACGGGTTCGCTAGGAGGTGAACCGAGCACCGCTGGCAACTCTACTT
>JAKAAL010000010.1 GCA_021802375.1 Bacillota bacterium
TGAAGGAAGCCGGGGGCAAACCTCCGGCCGGACGAACAGGAAGTGCATCCGAGGCGGGGCGCGTGGGGCGAGTTCGCCGAACAGAACGAAGCCCAATACGGTCAAGCGCGCGTCACGTAAATGCACCCGGTAGATGGAGGGACAGTACACGTTCTTACCCGGGGAGGTCTCTCGCGGTACCGCTAAAGCGGAAAGGCCCATCGCAAGGTGCGCGTGACGTGAGAGAAGTCAGCCGAGGTCATAATAGGTCGGCGCGGCCGCGCCGATTGAAGGGCCAAACATTACCAGAAAGTGGTGCAGTTCATGAATTCGTGGGACTCACGACGACAGCCGAATACCTCGCCGTGTGAGGGCCTCGCGTCGGGGGAGCGGGTGAAGCCCGCAGGGCCGACGCAGGCGCCGAGTGGGTCCTCGGCATCAGGAGCCTCGACACCCGACGTGCCGACGCATCAACTCATGGAGGCCATCTTGGATGAGCAGAATCTCAAGCTGGCGCTACGCCGTGTGCGCACCAATGACGGCGCACCGGGCACCGATGGAGTGTCCACCGAGGAGTTCATGGACTACCTCCGCGAGCACTGGCCGACGATTCGCACGCAACTACGCGAGGGAACCTACTATCCGCAGCCCATCCGGGGTGTCGAAATCCCGAAACCGACCGGAGGCGTCAGGATGCTCGGAATCCCGACCGTGGTTGATCGCTTTATCCAACAAGCCATTTTACCAGTGCTCACGCCTCTCTTTGACCCCACGTTTTCGGACCTTAGCTTCGGCTTTCGACCCGGGCGCAGTGCGCACCAAGCCGTGCGCCAAGCCCGCCGATTCGCCGAAGACGGGGCCGAATGGGTCGTCGACCTCGACTTGGAGAAGTTCTTCGACCGGATTAATCATGACATCCTGATGGCGCGCGTCGCGCGCCGGGTCCAAGACCGCGCGGTTCTCCGGCTCATTCGCCGCTATCTCCAAGCCGGGCTCATGTTCCATGGCGTAAGCACCCCCCGGACGCTCGGAGCAGCCCAAGGCGGGCCACTCAGTCCCTTGCTCGCCAACATCGTGTTGGACGACTTGGACAAGGAACTGGAGCGCCGGGGATTGGCGTTCGTCCGCTATGCGGACGACGCGATGATATTTGTGCACTCCCGCCGGGCCGGGGAGCGGGTCTTGGCATCGGTGACCCGATACCTTGACCGGACGCTTCATCTACCGGTGAACCAAACCAAAAGCGCGGTCGACCGACTGACTCGGCGCCCATACCTCGGGTTCAAGTTCCTGAAGCACCGGGGCCAATACCGAATTGGGTTGGCCCGTGAATCACTGCGGCGCGTCAAGCGCCGCCTGCGGGAACTCACGGACCGACACGCGCCCGGACGACTTGAGACGCGCATTCAGCAAGTCAATCGATACCTAGCGGGTTGGATCGGCTACTTCGCGCTGGTGGATACGCCGACGCCCCTGCGGGACCTCGATAGCTGGATTCGGCATCGGTTTCGCGCCATCGTCTGGCAACGCTGGAAGCGTCCCCGGACACGCCTTCGAGAATTACGGGCGTTGGGACTCAAGGACTGGCAGGCGTGGCAACTGGCCATGTCGCGCAAAGGCCCGTGGCGTATGGCCACGGGACCTCTGAACAGCGTGCTGACCGTCGCGTATTGGGACGCACAAGGCTTGAAATGCCTGTTGAGTTCGTACGAAACAGCACGTCTACGCTGGCAATGAACCGCCGTATACCGAACGGTACGTACGGTGGTGTGAGAGGGCGCGGGTTAGTCACCCGCCCCTACTCGATTGCTCTGAGGTTTAACCCCTTCAGCTTCCGCTCGTGGGTGTGGATGTGTTGGGCGTGGTTGGCGCTGTGGTGGGTGGTGTCGACGGATTGGTCGAGCTCGTCGTCGTCCCCAAAGCCGCCGTTAACGCCTGGATTTGGGCCGTTGCTGCCTTGAGCGCCGTCAACTCAGCGGTAAACTGCGCGACAACGCGGCTCAATCCCGGGGGAGTGAAGCCGGAGGAAGGGGTCGTTGTCGGCGAGGTGGCAGGACTGCTCGGCGAGGTGGTCGGCGGTGTGCTTGTTGAGGTGCTGGGCGAGGTTGAAGCACTCGAGGAAGTGCTCCCGATGGTGTTCGCCGCATTGTTGGCAGCCATTTCTGTCTGCACCGCGTGCGCGAGTGTTGTGTTGATGGTTTTCAGTTGTTGCAGCGCAGTCGTCAGCGTACTCGTTTGCCCACTGGCCAAGGCTTGGGACAAGGTGTGGAGATATGTCTGGACAGCCGCCACGTATTGCATGCGTGCGGCTTGGATCTCAGTCCTTAAGAGGTGAATTTGCTGAACCTCAGCTTGTACCTGAGAGGGCTGTCCGTGATGGCTTCCAGGATGGCCATGGGCTTGTCCATGGTCCGAGTTGGGGGACACGCTGGTGCTTGGTGAGACTGGGGAACTGGTCGTGTTGGTAGAGTTATGCTGGCTAGCTGCGCCCGCCGATTGGCTCGGCAACACGGCATGGTGCGCCGGGTTGCCATGGCTTCCGGGGCCATGGCCATGGCTAGCTGCCATTGCTGGAACGGTGGCGAGGATGACCAGACTGCCAGCCAAGGGAGCGATAAGTTTGCGCTTCAATAGATGCACCTCCATATTACGGGTGCTGCAAGGTCTGCAGCAGCTGATTCAGTTGGGTGAGTTCGGACTTTAGCGTTTGGACCTGGGAGGAGTTGCCAGAACTCGTGTTGACAGAAATAGTGACGATCTGGCTGGATTTGTTGGTGGCGGGAACCGTCATCACCACCGCCCCCGCCTTTGTTGCCGCAGATGATGGTGGCGAGGAGGCAGGCGATTGCGAGGTGACAGGCGGCCTTGACAGAGTGCTTTTGGCCTGTGCCGAACCGCATCCGACAAGAACGAAACCCAGACTCGCAACCCAAAGTTTTGTCCAACGCATATGACGTACCCCTTTTTGGCTTTTGAGGCCCGTTCGACATCGTTCGTATTAAAATGTCCTGAGCCGTCATATCCTTCGCGCCCGAACAGCAAATATTGGGGGGGGCAGCAAATTTTTCTGAAAAAAATATTGGGTGGATGAGGTGGCTGGCTTTCGTTTCGCGGTCTATACCTGCAAAATGGATGAGAGAGCGATTTTTATGAATTGGGCAGTCTGAAATGCAAGGAGGGACTTCTTCTAATTCGCATGGATGCGATGACGGCAGGGGATTGAGACGGAACAGGCGTTGCCGGATGGGCGGCCTTAATTCCGATATCGAGTCGCTGCGTCTATGCGGGAGTAGCCGAAGTCAGCGTCTATGTGGGGTCCAGGTTTCGGGGGCGCGGCATAGGTCTTCGGTTGTTGGTGGAATGCAGTGAAGCCGCGAGATTCTGGACACTGCAATTAGGCATCTTCCCGGAGAATGGCCCAGTCTGCAAATCTATCGGGCGTGTGGATTTCGCGAGGTGGGTCGACGCCAACGCATCGCACAAATGGGCGGCGTCTGGAGGGACGTCTTGCTGCTGGAGCGACGCAGCACGGTGGTTGGGGCGGACCGCCCGGCCGCGCCAGGGACGAGGGACGCTTAGGGGGACTCCGTCGACGGGGTGTGCGGGGCGTCTTGATGGATAAGGCGCCTGAACCGAGAGAAGCCCAATCCCGTGGTGAGAAAGGGAGCTAGCAATGCGGCCTCAGGGTGCCCAACCCCCGCTGTCAGGAGCATCGCGCCGGTAGCGACGACTGCGGTTTCGTGGCCGCCCAGCCGCGAATGTGGCGCGTTGGCATACCACGGCCTTTCGCCCATATGCTACATCAGGATGAGCCCTATTCAAAAAAGGATATGCAGCCAGCCTTGTCCTTGGGGGGATTTCCCTGCTCCATTCTCCCCAACCAGAATGCATGACATATTGGCCTGTCGGAATCGACAGGCTCACATCGTTCAGTGCCGTGAGAGCCCCATATTTGAAAGTCACGCGATCCAACTGGCAACGTGCCGTTGGCACTCGCTCACACCCTGCATCATTCTAGCATGCGAGCACAGGTTGCGGAGCTAGTGGGTCACGGTCGGACCTGACCAGCGCTGCATGCCGCCGGACATGTTGTAGACATTGCGGAATCCCGCCTCTAGGAGTAGTTCCGCGGCCCTTTGCGAGCGACTGCCGGATCGGCAGACCACTACCACCGTTTTATCTTTGGGAACTTCCTTGAGACGATGGGTGAGCTGGCTCAAGGAAATATGCTTGGCGCGCGGGATATGGCCGCTGGCATATTCGCTGCTTTCACGGACGTCAATAATCAACGCCTGTCCCGACCGTGCCATGGCCGCTACACGCTCAGCCGAAAGGTGCCGAACCATACATCAACCTCCTCGAAAATACCAATGGGGGTATTTTAGCACAGCCAAGAGTGATGGGGATGAACTTCTCGCGATCGTTTGCGGGTAAAATTATGGCTAATGATTTAGCGGCCGATCGTTCTCCCACAGCGCCAAGAAACTGCGCAGGGACTGCATGCGAAGTTCGATGTCTTCCTTCCATAGCGCCAATCGCGCCCGACCGCGGGCGGTGATGCGGTAGACCCGGACCGGTGCACCGCCCGTTTCCGTGACCCACGTGGACTCAAGTGCCTGATCGGCTTCCAAGCTGCGCAAGAGACGATACACTTGGCCGTCATCGATGGTCCAACTGGTAGGCAGGATCGCTCGCAGGCGCGCAACGACTGCCCCGCCGTGCATGGGTTGCCGCGCGATCACTAAGAGGATGAAGGCCTCAAGATGCTTTCCGGTTTGATATGCCCGAATCGTCGCCACCGGTGCGCTCCTTTGATAGAAAGTCGTTGGTTATATTCTATGACACGCGGCGTGGGCGCCGTTTTCACGGGGCCGCTCTGGGTTGTGGCGGTGTGAGGGTCCAGAACCCGACAACCCCAATTGCCAGTGAGACGGCGAATGCGCCCCGAAATCCCCAATAAAACCAGAGTGGGTATTGCGGGTCCAAATGACTTGGTGTGGGACCCAAGCCATGCATCATCCAGACTACGGACAGCAAAATCGACGCCAGCGCGACTCCGACCGCTCGGCCCAAGTTTCGCTGCGTGGCAAGAAGACTGGAAGCCAGTCCGGTATCCCCGCTCCCCACCGCTCCCAACGCCGCGGCGTTGTTGGGCGAGGAGTATAATCCGGCTCCCGCTCCCACCGCGACCAAGATGGCCCAGATGCTCCAGAGCGGGGCGTGCTGGGGCAGGATAAGAAACAGACCGTCCGCCAGCATCAACAGGGAGATGCCGATCCGACCGGGCCAGAGAACCCCTGAACGGTCAAGCCACCGTCCGCCCAGAGGGGACGCAACAATCATGATGAGCGCTTGAGGCACTAAACTGACCCCAATCAGACTTACGGGCAATCGAAGTTCATACCGCAAATAAAACGGGAGCAGGAAGGAGGGAAACATCATCAGGATCCAATACGCCATGCCGGAAATCAAGTTCCGGCTGAAGGGCCGAATTCGAAACAAACGCAACGGGATAAGCGGGTGCTCCTGTTGGGATTCCCACCAAATGAATCCGTAGACTGCCGCCACGTCAAGCCCCAGAAGTCCCATTCCCCAAATTCTGTGCCAATTGGCCAGGCCAAATTGCAAGAGCGAAGTGACGGCCATAAACCAGACTGCTCCCGTCCAGTCAAGACGTTTCAAGGGCGAGTCGTTGTCTGGCGCGAAGCGTGGCAAGAACCGCCAAGACCCCCATAACCCCCAAAGCCCTATGGGAAGATTGATCCAAAAAATGCTGCGCCACCCAAACAAAGCGGTGAGCAATCCTCCCAAGGGGGGGCCTGCCAGTGTGCCGGCAGCGACTACGGATCCGATTAATCCTAGGGCTTGACCACGTTTTTCGACGGGAAACACCAGAGCAATAATCGCCATCACGTTGGCCATGATGGTGGCACCGCCCAGTGCCTGAAAGGCGCGAGCCAATACCAAGATGAAGAAGGTAGGCGCGAGCGCGCTAAACAGGGACCCGGTGATGAAAGCCGCGATTCCGACCAAAAAGACTTCGCGTCGCCCCAGAGCGTCTGCGATGCGCCCAGCGACGGGCAAAAGGCCTGTAATCACCAAGAGATAAGCCGTGATGACCCATTGCAACGTTTCAATCGAAAGCGCAAATTGATGCTGCAGCACGGGGAGCGCCACGTTGACGACGCTCGAATCGAGATTCACCATGAATGTGCCGGTCGTGGCCGCGGCGAAACTCAGCCACAGCGCACGGCCAGTCAACACCACGGCCCGTTTGGGCGCGCGGCTCGGAGTTTGACTGGCGGATGAACGCAATCACCATCGTTCCTTTCTTTTAAAGAGGGAAGGCCACTGGCTCGAAAGACGCCTAAGCTCCCGGGGCCGGGACTCTCTCACCAGGGCCCTAGTCACCGGCCTGGGTCTAACAGTAGATGCAGGGAATTAACGGCGGCTGCCAAATGCGGCCATGCGCTCCCGCACCTCATCGACCGCTTCCTGGGCCAACTCCTTGGCTCCCCCCAATGCCTGCGCCTGGATGGTGAGTTCGGCCGCTTCATCCAGGGTGGCCAGCAGTCGCGCTGTGCTAATCGGATCCTGGTGGAATACCAAAACGCCGTGATTGGCCATCATTAACGCGTACAGTCCGGGATGATTTTCCACCACGTCCACGATGGCGTTGACGGACTTTTCGGAGCCACGCGGGGCCCATGGCACAACCGGAATCGCTTCGGTTAAGCCGAAGCGCAAGAGCGGCTCATAGACCAGCGGTATCGGCTGATGGGCCACAGCAAATGCGGTGATGTGAGGGGCATGGGTGTGAATGACGGCCCCCACGCCCGGACGGGCGCGATAGACGCGGGCATGCATTTGAATGACTTCCTGCATGGTCGGGTCCATCGCTTCACCACGGGCCAACTGCCCGCTTAAATCCAAGACGGCCAAGTCGTTTTCCGTCAGATTCGCAATGGAGCCGCCGCGCGTCATGAGAATATGAGCGTCGTCCAATCGAGCCGACAGATTGGCATGTTCCCCGCGAAACAGCATCCCGGTGCTGGCCAATAAGTGCGCGGCCTCGACGATTTGTTGGCGAATTTGGTTTTCCTGCATAGTGAGCCTCCCTTTCCAAAGTGTGCCTGGTTTGAAGCGCCTCTAGTATGCCGTTCCAATACTCACGGCAATCCGTAGACGCAGTATACTGCAATTGTCAGTATATGAGAAGTCCGGAGGGCGCTGCTGCCCCGGGAGCTTTCAGCCGTGGGTTGCTTTTCGGCGACGGTATTCGTCGTTTCAACGAAACCAGCGAGCGCATGGAGGGATAGGGATGATAAGCGTCAAACAGGCAGGGTTTTCAGTGGTCGGACTGCTCACTCTTGTCGGGGCTGCGGGATGCGGCGCCGGACAAGTTTCGGGGGGGTCTTCGGCTCCAGCGTCCGCCTCCGCTGCGCGTTCATCGCACGATGGTGTCTATGCCGTTACGGTCAATCGAACGGCCGAAATGATTGATGCAGGGCATACGGCGAGCTTTCTATTGACCGCATGGACGAAAAGTGGAAAGCCCGCAGCGCATCAACCGGTCACGTTCTACATCGGCACAATGATGCCCTTAAGCGGCATGCCTCCCGCAGAATGGCTGGCCAGCAACACATCGGCAGCCTCATCTTACATTCAAAGCTACTCCCGCGAAACCAACAGCTCGGGCCAAGCCGAGTTGGTTCTCTCGGCCCAACGCGCCGGCACCATGGAGATGGTGGGCACCAAGATCGGCGATCTGTCGAGCTACAGCCAAAGCGCCATGGCGGCGCTGGGGAGTCTCGATGCCTGGTGGACCACCCCTGCAACGTCACCCACGGCGCCAGTCGGAGACTCAGTCACGGTTCGGCCGTTTCTCACCAAAGCCTCGCGGGGTTCGGCCATCCCCATTACCGTCACGGTCGACTCACCCTCGGGCCCGGTGCCTGATGCCCGGGTGAACTTTATCCCCAAGCAGGACTCCAGCATGATGGCATCGATGTCCAACGCGGGAGGGTATACCGTGATGACCAATCAGGTGGGTCAAGCGGTCTGGCGAGCAATGGCAGGCACCGCAGCACGCAAAATTCCCATACGCATCGTGGTGACGGAAGGCGCTTCCATGACCCGAGTGGCGGGGGGAATGAACACGGAAATCGTAGTCCCATAAGGATTTGTGGATGTGAAGAACGGCGAGGAAACGTTTGAATTTTCGCTTCGCTGTTTGGTATAATTACGCCATTCCACCAGGATGGTTTCGAACTCGGTATGCATCCCTTTCGCCTGAGCAATCCACGGCGAAAGGGGGGACAGGAATTTGGCTTCACCCCCGCCAAATTCCTTTTGTGATGCCTTCAGCTCTGTTAATCGAAGACGATCCACGCATCGCCCGGCTGTTGATTTTGGAGCTGGGACGCCAAGATTGGGATATTTTATGGCAAAGAACCGGACACGACGGACTCAAGGCCATGGAATCCCGCGTAATCGATATTGTGCTGTTGGATTTGATGCTTCCTGACATCGATGGCCTTGAGGTGTGCCAACGCATCCGTCAAACCACCGATGTGCCGCTCCTGATGTTGACCGCCCGGGATGCTGTCATGGACCGGGTGCAAGGCTTAGATGCGGGGGCGGACGATTACCTAATCAAACCGTTTGCCACGACTGAACTGCTGGCACGCATGCGGGCCCTCATCCGACGACTGCGCCAAGATCCAGAGGTTAAGGAAGACTGGCTGATCGTCGGGCATGTCAGGATATCGGAGCGGCGCCATGAAGTCCGCGTGTCGGATCAACCGGTCGAACTGACCGCACGCGAGTTCGCTCTATTGCATTACTTGCTTCAAAATGCAGGCGTGGTAGTAACCCGCGACATGATTCTTGAGCGGGTCTGGGGCTGGGGCTACCGCGGATCATCCGCGGTGGTCGACGTCTATATGGGCTATTTGCGCCACAAGATTGACTGGCCTAAGGCTCGACTGGCCCTTTCCACCATTCGCGGCGTGGGGTATCTTCTCCGGGAGACGACATGATGAGAAAGGCCGGAGACCGTCGCATTTCCATCAGAGCGCGGCTGACGCGGCAGTTTGTGGCGGCGGTTCTGGCGATTGTAGTCACCTTTGCCGCCGTGACCTTGGTGGCGATTACCATGCATCTGTACCGTGACGCGGAGGTCGACGCCAGGATGATTCTCGGCAACCTGACCGCCCAGCGCAGGGAATCGACCGAGGTAATCCTGGATGCGTACAGTCGAACCACTGACCCCCGAATTTGGATTCTCCAGGGCAACCGCGTCATCAACAGTTCCCTCAATGCGCCGCCCGCTCCACCGCAGCTTTCGTACACCGGCCTTCTTTGGCAACCGGCCACCTATCAGCTTTCGCGCACCGTCGCTCAGACCACCTTTGTCATTGATTGGCCGCTGTCGTCGGATGCCGCGCTATTGCGGGAACTCTCCCTGGTGGTGTTGTTGGTGACCTTGGCAGGGATGGGCGCCGGCGTGGCGGCGGCGCGATGGACCACGCACCGGGCGTTAGCGCCAGTGAAGTCGTTGACTTTGGGCGTGCGGCGCATGCTGGACGCCGGGCGCATCATGCAGGTTCCCATGCCGTCTGGCCGCGACGAATTTTATGACCTGGCTGGATTGTTGAATCGGCTCTTGTCCGATTTGGAGGAGCGTCGCCAACGGGACCGGACGCTGTTGGCTGACGCCACCCATCATCTTCGCACGCCGATGGCGGTAATCCGTGGCAATCTGGATTTGGTTCAGGCTGGGGAGGACATCAACCCGGCGGTGCGCGACGAGTCTCTTGTCGTCATTGACCGCACGCTCGTCGACATGTCCCGCTTGGTGGATGATCTCTTGACCATGGAGCACGCCCGCAACTTGCCGACTCGGCTGGTGGTGCCGCTTGACCTGAGGGCACTCATGAGAGAGGTGGTTGAGGATGCGCGAGCCATCGCCAACGAGGGTACAACTGTGACGATGGATCAAGCTCCCGGAGGCCCCGCTTGGGGCTGGGCGTATCCGGAATTTGCGCGGCGGGCATTGTGGGCCATTATGGAAAATGCGCTCAAGTATTGCGACTCAGATCATGGTCAAATCGCCATGGCCGTCAAGCATGACTTGGATAGCGGCTATGTGGGGATTCTCGTGTCTAACAATGGCAAAGGCATTGCTGCCCACGAAATGCCGCTGATTTTCAGCCGGTTTTACCGAGGCGAGGCCGCCCGTGTTACGGAAGGGGGCACTGGTTTGGGGCTCTCCTTGGCCCGTTCCCTGATGCTGGCTCAGTCGGGCACTATCAGTATGACATCCTCGGACGGCACAACGGAGGCGACCTTGTGGTTTCGACAAGTGTCAGCCTCCCAGTCTGAACCATCTTCATTCAAAATTAATCAAAAAGCAACGTAACGTTCACCAGAATTTGAGACATTTCTTAAATAGATTGGCGACAATCGGCACGAACGGAGGGATGCGTGCTCAGTAAGGGATTGTCCTGGGGGAAACGAAGGATTAGCCACTTATAAGACAATGACGGACCAGGCGTTTTATGTGCGCCGGAACTGCGGTGCGGCTTCATTCGTCGGTCGAGATCGTATGTGGGAGGTTATTTATGGAGCAAGGCGTTATTCTGAACAGCCACCCCGATAATTATGAAGACGAAACCTGGCACGGCAGCGGGGGTACGACCCTGCGGCAGATGGTGTTCGGGATGAACGACGGGCTGGTCGCCACGGTGGGATTGGTGGCGGGACTCATTTTTGCGGGTTCTTCCAAAGGTGTGGTGGTGGGCGGCACGTTGGCCGCGATTATCGCAGCGGTTTCGTCGATGGCTTTAGGGTCCTATTTGGCCACCCAAGCAGAAGTCGGCTATCAACAGGCGCAAATCCGCCGCGAGCGCCGGGAAATCGAAGAGCAGCCGCGCGAGGAATTGAATGAGATGCGGCAAATCTATCGTGGCTACGGTCTGAGCGAGCAAGAGGTGGACATTTTTCTCTCGCACTTTCAACGCGACAAGGAACTGTGGCTTCGCCTCATGTTGCGCGACGAATTGGGCATCATCCCGGAGTCCTTTGAAAATCCATGGAAGAACGCGGGATTGATGGCGCTGGCGGTAGCCGCCGGCTCACTGCCGCCGTTATTGCCGGTATTGCTGGGCTCGAGTCCCAAGCATGTCTTTGTCTGGGTGTTGATTCTATCGGCGCTGGCGGCGTTTGGATTGGGCGGAGTGACGGCCCGCAGCACCGGTAAGCAGTGGTGGCGGTCAGGGCTCTCGTTTTTGATTGTCGCGACCATTGCGGCGGCCATCGGCATGGGTGCCGGAAGCCTCATCGCTCCGTTGATAGGATAGCAGCAGGTGTTAGAAGGCCCCCAGCTGGGGGCTTTTTTGTCGAAAGAATGGGGTATCGGTTGTTAAAGAAAAGTTAATGCAATGCTAACCGACGGTTAACCGAGTTCTTAGAGGATTCTTAAAGGCGCTTTCTATAGTGGCACCATACGAGGAGGCCTTCCCCTCGCGGAAAGGAGTCAGATATGGCAGCCATCAGGCTTCAGGCGATTCAAAAATCTTTCGGACCCACTCGGGTGTTGCATGGTGTCGATATGGAAGTGGGGGACGGCGAGTTTGTGGTTGTAGTCGGTCCGTCGGGATGTGGGAAATCGACATTGTTGCGCATCGTGGCCGGGTTGGAGTCGCCCACATCTGGAGAACTTTGGTTTGGTGACCGCAATGTTACGCGGGCGGCAGCGCATGATCGCAACATCGGCATGGTGTTCCAAAATTACGCCCTCTATCCGCACATGACGGTGTATGACAATCTGGCATTCGGCATGCGGGCGCATAAAGTCACCCGCGAGGAAATCGAGAGCCGCATCCAGAGCGTGGCGGAACTGTTGGAGATTGGCCATTTGTTGCTGTCCAAGCCGGGGGCGTTGTCGGGTGGACAACGCCAACGGGTGGCTGTGGGTCGGGCCTTGGTTAGAAATCCCTATGCGTTTCTCATGGATGAACCGCTCTCGAATCTGGATGCCTTGCTGCGGGAGCGAATGCGGGTTGAACTGCGACACTTGCACGAACGGTTGCGCATTCCCACCATGTACGTGACGCACGATCAGACGGAGGCCATGACCATGGCGGATCGACTGGTCGTGATGAAGGACGGGGACATCCTTCAAATTGGCACGCCGGAAGACGTCTACCATCGGCCGCAGACTGCCTTCGTGGCGCAGTTCCTGGGATCGCCGCCGATGAACTTGATACCTGTGCATCGCATGGCGGATGGACGGGTCGCCGTGGATGGTCCCCAAGGCGAGACGCTGACGGTGCCCTCTTGGTTGGCGCAGCGCTGGCCGCGGGCGAGCTCGGAACTGTGGCTCGGGTTTCGTCCCGAACGGGCTGGCGTGAAAGGCGGCGCGCCCGCGGGGTTGGACTTCTCCTTTAGGATTCAGACCATTGAAACTCTCGGAGCCCGCTATCACGTTCATGGGAAGTGGGGAGACGCCGGGATTACCTGGGTGACGACGGAAGGCCACAACATGGCGTTGGGAAGCCAGATGCCGCTCACTGTTCCGTGGGAGCACGTTCACTGGTTCGACCGTCACAGCGGTCGGCGCATTGACGAACAAACCACTCAGACGGTCGGCCTTGAGGCGGGAGATGCCGTATGACCGATCGCGACCGCACCGTCACCGTTGGTCCTCGTCATAGCCCGTCTTGGATGTCCGGGTTGGCCCAAATCCGAAACCAGTGGAAGGAAATGGTGGTGGGCTACGGGCTTATTCTCCCCAGTCTCTTGGTGTTTTTGGTGTTCTACTACGGACCTGCTTTGTTTCTCCTCTACATCGCGTTTTTCCACTGGAACATCTTTGCGAACGACAGCACCTTTGTGGGACTCCACAATTTTTCGGTTCTGATGCATCAGCCGATTTTCTGGCAGTCCCTGTTGAACACCGCGTATTATGTCGTCTTGGTGGTGCCCGTCACCACGCTCTTGGCGCTCGGGCTGGCGCTTTTGCTGCGGGAAGCGCGGAACCTGCGAGGGGGAGGGCTGTCGCAGGCCCTGGTGTTTCTGCCGCATGTGACGCCGGTTGTCGCGACCTCGATTATTTGGGTGTGGATTTTCGATCCCAACTTTGGTTTGGCAAATGCCGTTCTGCGCCTGCTGCACCTGCCGCAGCTGGGATGGCTGGCGAGCGTTCATTGGGCCCTTCCAGCGGTCATGATTTACACCGTCTGGCACTCGGTCGGACTCTACACCGTGCTCTTTCTGGCAGGGCTTTCCACCCTGCCGAAACAAGTGATGGAAGCCGCTCAACTGGACGGAGCGCGCGGCTGGCTGTCATTTCGGCGCATCGTTCTGCCGCTCATCAGTCCGATTACGTTTTTTGTCATTGTCTTGGCCACCATCAACACAATGCAGACGTTTTCCCAGATCTACACCCTGACGGGGGGGCCCCACGGTGGAGCTGGGGGACCGGCATTCTCCACCACCACCGATTCCTTGCTGATTTATCAAACAGCTTTCTTGTATGAGCATTTTTCGCTGGGATCGGCGATGAGCCTCGTACTCTTTGTGCTGATTCTCGGCATGACGCTGGTGCAGAAATTGATCGCCGACCGCATGGTTTTTTATCGCTAGCCGCAAAGGGAGGACGCAACAAATGATGAAATGGTTCACCTATGGATTTCGGGCCGTGGCAGCCGCTCTGATGGCGGCACCCATCTACTGGGTGTTTGTCATTGCCACGGGAAAGCAGGGCGCCGCATACAGCATTCCTCCGGTCTGGCGCCCGCTGTTCCATTGGGCTCCCTTCCTCTATGTGTGGACCCACACGCCATGGGCCCGTTATGTGCTCAACAGCGCATTCATCTCCGTCTCCACCATCATGTTGGTGGTGGTCACCAGCGCGCTTGCTGGGTACGCGCTGGCTGAGCTGAAGTTCCCGGGCAACTCCCTCTACTTCTATGTCTCGCTGGGTGTGATGATGCTGCCACAGCAGGCGTTGCTGGTGCCGCAATACGTCGTGATGTACCACCTGCATCTGTTAAACACCTATACCGGGCTGATTGTGCCCTTTGCCGCCAGCACGTCGGGAATTTTTCTCTTCCGCCAGTTCTTCATGAAGCTTCCGGTCAGCTACCGGGAGATAGCGCGTCTCGAGGGGGTCAGCACCCTGACCTATCTCAGGCGGGTGGCGGTGCCGCTTGCGCGGCCCGCGGTAGCCACCACAGTGCTTCTCACCTTTATCTCCTCTTGGAACCAATTTCAATGGCCGCTCATTATGACCAACAGCCCGGGGCTTCAGCCAATCGAGCTGGCTCTCAGCCATTACATGCAAGCCTATCAGTCGCACTGGCGAGACCTGACGTCCGCCGCGCTGATTGCGCTCCTGCCCATTCTCATTGTGTTCGCATTTACCCAACGACACATTGTCACTGCGGTGGCTGGGGGAGAGATGGGCCAAAAAGAGTGAGGGGACAGGCGGTTGAAAGGATGTGATGGCAATGTAGCCCGGGAGCGAAGCATCCTCGAGTTCGGCATTACTACCATGAGGAGGAACACGCGTGAACAAAGGAAAGACGATGGCACGACGCTTGGGACTGATGTCTGCGCTTACGGCGGGAACTGTGGCGCTGGCAGGATGTGGAGCGGCAGCAACGAACGCTGGCGCCGGATCAACGAAGGCTCAAACCGTCACGATATCGTTTTGGGAATCGCACTCGTCAAGCAATCCACCTGGGATTGCCCTGGCGCACCTCATTAAGGAGTTCAATCAGAGCCACAAAAACGTGAAGGTCAACCTGACCATTACGAAGGCAAGTCACAAGGCTCTGGGCGCACTGGCGGCGGGCGATGCGCCAGTGGTGGCGTGGATTAGCCACTATGACGGAAACTTTCTTTCAGCCCATGCCCTGGTGTCATGGAACAAGTACTTTAGCGGGTTCCCGGCGGCAGAGAGAAACTCGATCTTTCCCGTTGTTTGGGGCAACGGGGAGGTCAACGGCCAGCACTATCGCATTCAAGCCAACGCCAAGGTGTCCGAGTTAGTCTACAATAAGGCAATCTTTGCGAAGGCTGGCATCAAGAGCTTCCCTGCCACCTGGACCCAACTAGCACAAGACGTGTCGATTATAAAGCAAAGAGTGCCGGGCGTCATCCCCTTGGCATGGAAGGATTCGTCGGCTCATATTTTGCCGCCCTTCCTGTCCAACGGCGGGCGCCTCTTTAAGCCGGGAACTGGTCAAAAAGAAGTTGACTTTCTCTCCACGGCGGCGACACACACCTTCACGTACTTCCGCAATCTCTACCAACAAAAGGAAATGATTTTTGCCCATGGCAGCGCGATTGCCGCGGACTTCGGGGCAGGCAAGATTGCGATTGCCGACGGCACTTCGGCCGGGTACTTCTTGAAGGTGAATGCGGCCCACGGGGCCTTTCCGGTCGGCGTGGCCGCCTATCCGAACGGATCAACCGGCCACAGTGCCAACTTGGATCAAGGTCTAGGCTTTGTGATGATGGTGGACCATGCGCCGCAAGACTACAAAGCGGCGACCACGTTCATTTCGTGGTGGTTTACGCCAAAGGTCCAAGCCTACTGGGGCACCCACTCCGGATATCCGCCCGAAACGCGGGCGGGTCTGGCGGCCATTCCCCAGAGTTTCTTTGCCGGAAACCCGGGCGTTCTGGTGTCCGCACAAGTGTTAGCATCGCCCTACACCATTTCGCGTCCCGTATCCACGGCCTACAAAGAGGTGCAAAGCGCGCTTGATACGGCGTTTTACAATGCCGTCACCGGCAGTGCGTCGGTTCAGCAAGCGCTTAAGACTCTCCAGCAACAGGCCGATTCGTACCTGAGCGGACAAAGCGCGCTCTAACAATCATCCTCGGGACCTCCCGGCTGGGAAAAGGGGCTGGGAGGTCCTGCATAGGAATTTTTTCGTGGCGGGAGGTGCCTTGTATGGCCATGGAATCCTACGACAATCGGCGAATGGCTGTCCGACAATTTGTGGTGGACACGTGGCAGGCTATTATAGAAGGGCGGATCGATCGTCTCGTGCTGGACCCCAGCCGGTTGGAACCGGATGATTGGGCGCCCTTGTTGTGGGCGGCGAGCGAATACAACCTCCCGGTCGAGTTGTCGCTCACCGGAACGCGGAACGACTGGCCCTCCGCCCGGAGGACGGAGGGCGTCGAATCCTTGCCCGCCTCGTGCCTTCGCTGGGGGAAAAATTGGTGGGAGGTGTGGCACCATGATCAACCGCTCTCCATCAGCCCCCGGGCCTCGTGGATTTTGAGGGCCATCAGCACCAGTGCCAGCAACGGCCCAGTTTCTCTGGAAGAGATTAACCGCCAGATGAGCCTATGGGGGCAGTCTATTGTGCGTGAAAGCAATTTTCGCAGCAATGTGCGGGCTGTCCGCGACCGCATTGGCGCGTCCCACATCATCACCGTGCCTCAGCGCGGCTACCTGTGGCGGTCATGCAAGGCCCTTTTGGGGCCGAGAATCGATGCTCAGCAGCAACACAAGACGATTTAGAGTGAAGGGGATTAATTCAGGATGCTCATTGAAGAGGCCATACGCAATCGGGCCAGTATCAAGGTGTTTTCTATGGAGGAGGTCAGCGCCGACCTCATCGAACGTTGCTTGGACGCCGCTGTTTGGGCACCAAACCACCATATGACCGAACCCTGGTCGTTTCGCGTGCTGACCGGCGACGCGCGGGAGATGCTGGCGCGAGTAGCCAAGGACGAAATGGTCCGACGCGCGACCGGGCTTGATGTCGCGGTGGCGCAGGCCAAAGCATTCAAGGAGCGCCAAAAGCTTCTGAGTGCTCCCGCTATCGTGGCCGTCTATTCGGACGCGGGACCCGATGAGAAAACGACGCGGGAAAACTTTGCGGCATCGGCAGCAGCCGCTCAAAACATTTTGTTGATGGCTCAAAGCTTGGGATTGGCCAGCATTTGGCGCACGAGCGCCACGTATGAGTATCCTGGCGTTCGGCAGGCGCTCAAGGTGCCCGAGGGATCAATATTTGTGGGCGCGTTGTTTCTGGGCTATTCCGCGCAGCGCGAGGTCAGGCGCCGCCGCACGCCGGCTGCCGAAAAGACCCTCTGGATAACCGAAGACAACCCTCTGGCCTAAGGTCTCGAACCGCTGTTCCGTGGGGCTGACTCGAAAGGTACCTTGGCAAACATGCCGTCCCTAGAATGTGTCCGTTTTTTTGCCCCGAGTCGTGGAGGAATCAGGTTCCTCGGGGGTCAAGCGGGAGGACATTTTAGGGCCAAGGCCTTTTGGGTCAGCCCTTTTGGCCGCATCGGGGGCTCACGAGGTTCCTCCTGTCGCTTGTTCAAGACATTCTCTCTATCGCACGATACAGATTGGCGATAATAGTTCCACAAGGGGATAGAGGCGGGCAC
>JAKAAL010000640.1 GCA_021802375.1 Bacillota bacterium
TTTCTATGGCTAAAGTCATCGGTGCCGGAATGCCGCTTGGAGCCTATGGGGGCAAACGTGAATACATGTCCTTGGTAGCACCCTTAGGGCCAGTATATCAAGCGGGCACCTTTTCCGGTAACCCCATTGCGGTAGCTGCTGGAAGTGCCCAATTAAAAGCCATTGGTGGCCCAGAGTTTTACCAGGGTTTGGAGCAGAGAACTCAACATTTAGCTCGTCAGTTGGTGGCCATGGCTGAGCGTCGAGGGATTCCCGCTGCCACCAATGCAATAGGGGGAATGTTTACGTTGTTTTTTAGCGAGAAACCGCCAACCAATTTTGCCGAAGTGGAGCAAACCGACCGAGATCGGTATCGCAGGTTTTTTCATGGCATGCTGCAGCGTGGCATATACTTTCCGCCATCGCCTTTTGAAACCGTGTTTGTGTCTCACGCCCATTCAACTGAGGTGCTTGAAGCGACATTAAGCGCCGCTGACGAGGTCTTTCGCACCCTATAGGAGGGAATTTATGTACGTCGCTAAATTACATCCGTTCGCCTTTAAAATAGGGCCATTGGGTGTGCATTGGTACGGAATCTTTATGGTGATGGCCATACTCGGAGGAGCTTGGTATCTGATTGAGCGCGGCCGCCAATTGGGGGAGGATCCCGACCGGTTATCCAACATTACGCTGTGGACTGTCTTGTGGGGGGTGATTGGCGCACGGGTAGTGTTTGTCTTGGCCAATGAACCCCAGTGGATTTGGACCGACCCTGTCCAAATCTTACGGATTTGGGATGGAGGGCTAGCATACGACGGCGCCGTGGGTTTGGGAGTACTGGCGCTATGGTATCAATTGCGGAAAAAGCCGCTGGTATTTAACCATTTAGTCGATTGGACGGTGCCCGGCATTGGACTCGGCATATTCATGGTGCGGATCGGTAACATATTTAACCATGAAGTGTTGGGACGGATGACGGAATTGGGGTTTGGCCGCTGGCCGGAACAATTGATTGGCTCTTCCATTGGCGTGATTTTAATCGTCCGGTATTTCTGGATTGAACGATATCGCACGCCGCCCCCTGGATACCAGTTTTGGTCGGCAATGCTTTATTATGCTATTTTACGAGGATTCGTGGGGGAAACCACCCGAGACAACCCGCTGTATATTTGGCACTATATCAACCCGCACTGGGGCATTGGATTTACCACACTGATGCAGCTGTTCACGTTGCCCATCATGATCTTTACCTGGTTAATGATGCGCCGTACCTGGCGAAAGTCGGCAACGCTACTGGAGGGCCCGGGTCTGGGTATTGCAGAGGAACCTTCGTTATCGGGGGCGTCTGACCAATGATCACGACCGGAGTGCCTATCTCGGTGTAATAGTATAGCCATTTTGCATCATCGCGAATGTCGCCCGGATCGGGATTGAAAGTGCGGGTTGGCAGTTGGATACAGCCATGGCTTCGGGGAACCCCGAATTGATGGTTCCACCAAGCGCCGTGGATAGCAATGCCACCATAAATATATTGGGCCCAGGGCACATGTTCTACATCCCAGCTATCGCTTGAGCCGCGGATGCCACCTTTCATGTGATCGTCCGCCACCTTGCGAAAAATCCAAAAGGTGCCATCCGGAGTGGTCCATTTCGGGGGAACGCCTGAAGAAATGGGCATGACTCGGAGTAGGCGCTGATCATTGTAGACGTCGAGTTGCTGGCAGGACAAATCAATTTTTAGCCATTTTCCTGTAAAATCTAGTGTGGAAGAATAATGGCCGTGATTTGCAGGCAATGGAGACCTAAAAGCATCTCCACCGTAGACAATGGGCAGAGGTTTGGCTACGATCATACCCAACATGAGGGAGGGAAAAAGAACCAGATGCCATAGTTTCATCTCGCAACCTCCCTTGCTCTCAGCCCACCAGTATGTGCTTCGAAGGAGGATTTTATGAATCCGAGCACGATGACCGTCCACACGCTGTTTTTCTCTTTTGCTGCGGACCGAATGAATGGCCGACATAAAACGCTTGACTTACCGCAGGGGACAACTCTAGGGGACATGGTGCGTCAATATTTGGAACCGGCGTTGGGACCTGACAGCCGAAATTGGCTGTACTCAGTCAACGAAGAGTGGGCGTCTTGGGAAACGCAGCTCAAAAACGGTGACGAAATTGCGGTTATTCCGCCAGTCAGTGGGGGTTAAAATTCATGGATGTCTACCGCATCACCAAAGAACCGATTGATGTGGCATCGGCATTAATTGATATCGCCGATGACAGGGCTGGTGCTCAAGCCGTGTTTTTAGGGACGGTGCGCAATGAATTTGAAGGGCGTTCATCGCGCGGCCTATACTATGATGCCTATGAACCGTTGGCGGAAAAGGAGCTAAGACGCATTGGGGAAGAGCTCAAACAGGAGTTTGGGGCACTCCATGTGGTTTTAATTCATCGTATCGGGGATTTGCCCCTGGGTGTCGTCAGCGTCCTGGTGGCGGTGTCGACGGGACATCGCGGGGAGGCATTTGCAGCCGCCCGAGAGGGCATTGATCGCATTAAACTGCGGGTCCCCATATGGAAGAAAGAGCATTGGGGCAACGGTCAGGATGCTTGGCACCATGATCCGGAAGCCTTTCCCGCTAAGTGATATTAAATAGATCTTTGACGCGACGAACATTGCTGCGGCTAACTACTACCTCACTCTGCAGTTTATCTTTCATTTTTAACAGGTAGGTGCCATTGAAGTAGGGCATAATTTCTCTGACCTGATGAAGATTGGCGATAAAGCTCCGGTGAGTGCGCAAAAAAGTATCTTCTGGCAATCGCTCTTGCAGTTCTTGTAGGGTGAATCGCGTGGGGTAGCGATCTTGGGCAGTGCAAATGTATATGATGTCACGTTCGGCGGTGGCATAAATAATGTCCGATACCGCCACGGGGATAGTATGGCCGTTGACTTCACAAGGCACCCAGGTCAAGATCTGGGTATTGTCCTTGCTGCGGTCCGGATTGTCCTCTGCGACCCGCAAGCGGCGCATGGTTTCGCTTATGCGATCACTGCTTACCGGTTTTAGCAGGTAATCCACTACTTGAATGGCAAATGCGTCCACGGCGTAGTTTTCGTAAGCCGAGACAAAGACAATGCGCAGTTGTGGTTTCAAATGTTTGAGCTGACGTGCCAATTCTAGTCCGTTGACCCCTGGCATTTGCACATCTAAAAAGACCACGTCATAATCCATGGCTTCGATTAGCCGCAAGGCTTCCTTTGCCGATTGCGCCTCACCAATAACCTCGAGTTGATCTTGATGAGGTTCCAATAAGTACCTGAGTTCCTGGCGGGCTGGATATTCATCTTCGACAATCAGTGCTTTAAGCATTGGAACCCCCCGAGCCGATTGCTTATGTAAATTATACTATCATAGATACTTGGCAGAAATAGTTTCCGTGTGGGGTTCGGGAAAAAGGAAAAAAGCGGCCCCATTGCGAATACTACTAATATTCACTATACCCGCCCCGGCGCTAGATTACCCGGGGCGGCGCGATAATTTTGAGGAGGTCCTCTTGCATGGAGTCAGAAAAGCCGAATATGCCGCAGATGATTGCAGAAAGTCCATTAGTCAAACCTACGCTGCCCCAGTCGGGCCGATTGCCATTGATCACCGAAGATGATTACCGACGGGTGTACCAAGAGTCGGTCAATCACCTAGGGAGTTATTGGGCTAACGTGGCACGGGAACTACAGTGGGATGAACCGTGGCAGGAGGACTTGGTTGGAGAATTGCCAGACTTTAAGTTTTTCGTAGGAGGCAAGGGCAATGTCAGTGCCAACTGCATTGATCGGCATTTGGAAACCAAAGGCGA
>JAKAAL010000011.1 GCA_021802375.1 Bacillota bacterium
GAAAGTGACCACAAAGTCTACAATAGCCTTGAGAACGCGGAAGGATCCGGTGACATAAATTTCTTGGGCAAATGAGGGATAACGATGCAGCACATACATGACAACAAGCCGCCACTGTCGCATGGTACCGCCAGCTTGTGGGTGGACTTGGTTTTTTGGCACCCTGATGTCAAGGATGCGCGCAAGGTGACGGATTTCCTAGAAGAGTACGGGCTGGGCGAGCGCTCTCAAACCGTGGAATGGCTAGATAAGTTTACAGTCCGTCTGGCGATGTGGCGCGGCAAGTACTGGTATTTCTTAACCCCGGAAGAATGGGAACAGGCCGGTCAAGACTTGGCGCAGTTCATCAAAAAGACTGCCTATCAGTACCACTGCAAGAAAGTCGAATACGACACCCGGGCCTTCTCGGTCGGTCTGGAGAAGCGCGTCCGCAAGGAAAATCGGCAGGTCGAACAGCTCTTGAAGGAGCAGCCCGCCCATGACCATCCCGTTTGGTGGGTGTTCTCTCTGTGAGCGCTCCCACACGCCAGTCCATAGTAGACGCCCAGCAACGTCTCCAGGGCGTCATTCACGAAACCCCGCTGGCCAAGAGCCAATCGCTTTCCAACTTGGTTCGGGGCGAACTGCGATTCAAACCCGAAAATTTGCAGGTAACGGGATCCTTCAAGATTCGCGGCGCTTTCAACAAGGTGGCCGAGGTAGCCGCTGCAGGCGCCCGCGGGGTTGTGACGGCATCATCCGGAAACCACGGGCAAGCCGTAGCCTGGGCTGCGCGTCATTTTGGCCTGCCAGCACGAATTGTCGTTCCCACCATCGCGCCGGTCGTCAAAATCCAAGCGGCAGAGGCCTTTGGCGCCGAGGTGGAGATGTGTGGAACTCGCAGCAGTGAACGGTTGGACCGGGCCCACCAACTGGCCGAAGAACTGGGTTATGTCTTTGTCCCCCCGTATGACGATCCGGCCATTATGTCAGGGCAAGGCACGATCGGGTTGGAAATCCTAGAGGAATGGCCCGAGGTGGACACCGTCCTGGTGCCCATCGGGGGCGGCGGACTGATATCCGGCATCGCAACCGCCATCAAGGAAACGCGCCCCGACGTGCGGGTGATTGGGGTGGAACCGAAAGGCGCCGCCAAGGCTTTCGAATCCCGGAAACAGGGCCATCGCGTGGAACTGCCTGGCACCGACAGCATTGCTGACGGCCTCATTACGCTGTCCTTGGGTCATCTGACCCATCCGGTCGTAGAACGTTATGTGGATGATATCGTGACGGTGAGCGACGCAGAAATCCGTGAGGCCTTCTGGCTGTTGTTTTCCCGGCTAAAATATGTGGTTGAACCCTCGGGTGCAGCCACGGCTGCTTGGGCCTTTGCGGCTGGTCGAGACTTACTTGCTGGGCACCGCACGGCGGCGGTTCTGAGCGGTGGAAACTGCGACCCCGACACCGTCCGCCATCTGTAAATTTTTGAATAACGGAGTCGAATTGGCAAACCCTACCGTCCAGGAGGGGTTCCCATGGACCAACCGACTACCTGTTCTTGTGGCAACGCATCTGTTGCTCAATGCTACGACTGTCAGAGTTCGCTCTGCGATGACCACCTGTGTGCTGGTTGCGGACGCTGTGCCAATGACTGCGTCTGCCACCTCCGCTGGTGGATCCCAGAATTCTTCTAAGCAAAAGCCCCCGGGCATCGGGGGCTTTTGCTTAGTCCAGTCTAATGTCCTGCAGTGATCGGCGTGCTCACTAAACGGTGGGTAATTTCAACCAGCCGCTTGGTCTGATGGCGCACAGCCGTCAGAGTTTCTGCAGGGATGCCCTCCTCGCTCGCGGTGACCGACGTTCCATAGGGGTTCCCACCCGCCGCAAACAACACCTGGTCAGTGTATCCCGGTGCCACAACGATCGCTCCCCAATGGTACATGGAAGTGTATAAGGCCAAAATGGTGGTTTCTTGTCCGCCATGGGGGTTGGCCGCCGAACTCATCGCTGTCACCGTTTTGTTGGCAAGCTTGCCCTGCGCCCAAAGCGGACCGGTGGAGTCCAAAAATTGTTTCATTTGGGCTGCCATGTTTCCATAACGGGTCGGCACACTAAAAATGAGCCCGTCCGCCCAGTCCAGGTCATCCAAACTGGCTACAGCCACGTCCGCCGTCTTCTCCACGTGCTCTTTCCAGGCCGGGTTGCTATTGATGGCCTCAGGAGGTGCCAACTCCGGCACCCGACGTACCCGGACCTCGGCCCCCATCTCCCGGGCGGCCTTTTCGGCCTCCAAAGCCAAGCGGTGGTTAGTTCCCGTGGCGCTGTAGTAAATCACTGCAATCTTCACGTTGTTCATCCGTATCCTCCTTGTCGTCAGACCGAAATCCGCCCACCGACGCGCGCGTACAGGTTCTCGGCCAGCATTGTCATCAGCCGCTGGGCCACCAAATCATTGAGTTGGCCCCGAGGCTCCAGCTTCACGTGCGCCTCGGAAATCAAAACCTCTGGCTTCTGCACCAAATCGGCATCCATGAAGGTTAGAATCTGCCGCAGGTGTAATTGGCTGCGCAACGTGCCAAACAACCCCTGCGATGCTCCCAACACGACCGACGGCTTTCCCGCGATTGAGGACCCAATCGGGTCGCGGGACGCCCAGTCCAAGGCATTCTTGATCACCGCCGGGATAGAGCCATTGTATTCAGGTGTGAAGCACACGAGGGCATCTGCCCGCCGCATGAGATCCCAAAACTGCCGCGCTTGCTTGGGCGGCTCCAAGTCTGGGTTGTAAAAGGGCAGCGACCCAATCGAGGCCTCAGTCCAGGTCACATCATGGGGCGCGATATCGCGGAAAACCTGAAACAGTGCGCGATTGTACGACGCTTCACGCAAACTGCCCACCAACGCAACCCATTCCTGCATGCCGCGCACCTCCTCTTTCAGAGTTCCCCGATGCAACTCGGGCTAAATGCTTATGTTTGGTTAGCGACTATGTTATTGTAATACTACTGGAGCTTCATTTGTCAACAGGTCGGCGTTATAATATTTAGGGTATCCAGCGATGTTATCAGGTGAGATTCTCTACGAGAGGAGGACAAGGTTATGAAGGATTTTGACATGTGCCCGCGCTTCGAAGCCGCTGTCGGCTTAATTGGCAAACGTTGGACCGGCCTCATTATCGAAGTGTTGCTACAGCAACCCCAGCGCTTTTCAGAAATTGCCCAATCCATCCCGCAAGTCAGCGACCGCATGCTGGCGGAACGGTTGAAGGAGCTTGAAGCCGAAGGCATCGTGGATCGCCACGTATACCCTGACACACCGGTGCGAGTCGAGTACGCACTTACAGAAAAGGGACGGGACTTGGCGCCCGTGATGCAAGCCTTGCATGACTGGGCCAACAGTTGGATTTTGGTCCCCACCCCCAAATAGAAACAATTATTTTTTGGCGCCTAAGCTTCTTCGTTGCCGTTCGCGAAGCTGTTCGTGTACCCTTACCATATGGTCTTGCATAAGATGCAGGACGTCATAACGGTAAAGGAGCGATGGCTCAATGAAGCTTGCCGCGCGCATGGAAAAACTCCCTCCTTATTTGTTCCTCGAATTGGATCGACTCATCGAACGCCAACGTGCACTGGGACACGATATCATCAATTTGGGAATTGGGGATCCAGACCAGCCCACGCCGAACCACATTATTCAGGCCCTGAAAACCGCTGCTGAACAGCCGAGCAACCATCGATATCCCAATTATTTAGGGAGCCCCGCCTTTCGCCAAGCGATTGCACGCTGGTATCAAACGCGTTTTGGGGTCAACCTGGACCCTGCCGCCGAAACAGTCGGACTGATTGGCTCCAAGGAGGGCATTGCGCATTTGACGTGGGCCATGGCAGGCCCCGGCGATCTCGTGATTGTGCCGGACCCCAGCTACCCCGTCTATTTGAGTCAAGCTATTTTGGCCGGTGCCGAAGTTTATCACTTGCCCCTGCCCGCAGAGCGCCGCTTCCTGCCCGACCTCGATGCCATCCCTGAGGACGTCCTCAAACGGGCCAAGATGCTGTGGGTTAACTACCCGAACAACCCCACCGGCGCTACGGCCGACTTGTCCTTTTTCGAAGAGGCTGTCGCCCTGTGCCGTCAGCATGACATCCTCTTGTGCAGTGACTTAGCCTACGCGGAAATCGGCTATGACGGCTATCGAGCCCCCAGCGCTCTCCAAGTTGACGGTGCTAAAGATGTCACCGTCGAGTTCTACTCGCTGTCAAAGCCGTTCAACATGACTGGCTGGCGCGTGGCCGCCGCCGTGGGCAATGCCACGGCCGTCGGGGCGCTCGGCACCCTTAAGAGCAACCTCGACTCGGGTGTCTTCAGTGCCGTCCAGGAAGCTGCCGTAACGGCATTAGACACCGATCCTCTGGAGTTCTTTCGCGAGCAAAGCGCCCTGTACGAACAGCGTCGCGACATTGCCCTCAGGGCTCTTAAGGATATGGGTCTCGGCATTCCCACCCCGCTGTCCACATTCTACATCTGGTTTAGGACACCGAATGGCATGACTTCAAGCGAAGCCAGCCGTTTCTTCGTTGAAGCGGCCCAAGTGGTGGTCGCGCCTGGCTCCTCTTATGGAGAGGTTGGTGAGGGCTGGCTGCGTGCCTCGCTCACCTGCCCGACGGAACGGCTCATCGAGGCATTTGATCGAATGAAGGCGGCCATGGAGCGGTTATCCTAGTCCGGAATCCCAATTGAGGTGGTAGCATGGCGACACCCGATCCGGTGGCGCTGTTTGACTCTGGGGAAGGCGGACTCACAGTCCTCCGGCACCTCGTCGAGCGGTTTCCTGGCGAGCACTTTATTTACGCTGCCGACAGCGCGCACTTTCCATACGGCGACAAGTCGTTGGATACGGTGCGCGACTGGTTTCTGGCCTTCCTCCAGTTTTTCGTAACCCAAGGAGCGCGTGCTGTGGTGATTGCCTGCAACACGGCCACGGCCGCGGCTCTGGATGCCGCGCGGGATGCAGTCGACATTCCGGTCTTCGGGGTTGTCGAGCCTGCCGCCGTCCGAGCCGCCCGTATCACCGGAAATGGCCATGTTGGGGTGCTCTCCACGCTGGGCACCTTTAACTCAGGACTCTATCCACAATTTTTAACCCGTCAGAACCCGGATCTGCAAGTGGTGGCCAAGCCATGCCCCATTTTGGTGACTATGGCGGAAAACGGCACGGTGCGAGGAGCGTCGGTAGAACAGGAGGTGCGGCAATGTGTCACACCGGTGCTCGAGCAAGGGGTCGACACCATCATTCTCGGCTGTACTCATTTCCCACACATGCGCGAGGTCTTCAACCATGTCGTCGATGGCCAAGCTGTCATCGTGGACCCGGGCGAGGAGGCCGCCGATCTCCTCGAGCAGGAGTTGGGATTAGCCCCACAACGTTCGTCGGTGTCCGAGGTTCAGGCCTGGACCAGCGGGGATCCCATCCGGTTTCGAGCCATCGCTCACCTGTTATGCCCGAACATTCCGCTCCGTGCCCACCCGCTCATATGGAAGTCCGGAGCACTGACCGAGCCCGAAAATGAAAACTTGACAGAATTCGATGCAACCGACGATAATTCCTAATAACACGATATGATTTTGAGGAAGATGACGCCTGCGCCAGCCATCCAGCGTGCTGTGGCCACCAAGTCCGAAGATCCATCCTGCCACCATCGCACCTCAACCGCACAATTTTGGTCGACGGAGCATTGGATGGGGGATCAGCCGACCAGCCCAACCCGTTGCACCACCTTCTCACCTCTCTGGCAGGCTGCATGAGTGCGGTACTGCAAATGATTGCTCATGACAAAGGCCGGTCTGGAGTAGGGGTTGAATTCACTGCCGAGGGGTAATGGGCCTGCGCGGAAGGGCGGACCCGTATTTCCACACCATCGACCGTCGGGGTGCCTCAAGAAGCGCTCGACGCAGTCCAGCACGACGTGGACCGGCGTTGTCCTGTGCATCGGGCTCATGGAGCCAAGCTGGCATTAGAATCCGCGAGTCTTGGGATATCAATATCCAATAACGGAGGTTTTCGCGATGAAATTTGAGTCCTTATTGGACGCGATCGGCAATACGCCCCTAATTCGGCTTCACGACCTGTCCCGCGAGACAGGCTGGGATGTCTACGGAAAATGGGAAGCCCGCAATCCTGCCGGGAGCGTCAAAGATCGCATCGCATGGGCTATGGTGCGGGCAGCCGAGCAAGACGGCCGACTCGTACAAGGTGGCACCATCATCGAACCAACGTCGGGGAATACCGGCATTGGTCTCGCTTGGGTGGCTGCAGCGCGGGGTTATCGCGCCATGGTCACGATGCCGGAAACGGCAAGCATCGAGCGTCGCTTGATGATGCGGGGGTTCGGCGCTGAAGTGATTCTCACACCAGGTCCGGAGGGCATGAGCGGAGCGGTCCGCAAGGCCCATGAACTCCAAACGACCGTTCCTGGCTCGGTCATTCTGCAACAGTTCGAGAATCCCGCCAACGCCGCCATCCATTACGAAACCACGGGTCCAGAAATTTGGCGGGACATCGAGGGCCGCCTAGACGTCTTTTTGGCGGGCGTCGGTACCGGGGGCACCATCACGGGCGCCGGGCGGTATCTCAAAGAACAGAACCCTGCCCTTACCGTTGTCGCCGTAGAGCCAGCGGAATCTCCGGTGCTTGCCGGCGGGTCTCCAGGACCGCATCGCATCCAGGGAATCGGCGCCGGATTTGTGCCCGCTGTTCTTGATTCCCACATCTATGACGTGTTGGAAGAGGTCAAGGACCAAGACGCCATCGATCAAGCCCGACGCTTAATGCGGGCAGAGGGGCTTGCCGTGGGGATATCCAGCGGCGCCGCCCTCCAAGGCGCCCGGCAATCGTTGCCCAGGATCGGCAAAACCGGAATCGCTGTGGTGGTTCTGCCCGATCACGCCGAGCGGTACCTGTCCACAGCACTGTTTGCGGAGGAGCGGCCATGAACGGTTTGAAGACTTCTCTGAAAGTCGGAATGCAGATCTTGGAATCCCTGGCGCAGGCCAACACCCGACCGGTGCCCGTCCGTGAACTCGCGGAGAAGCTTGGCCAGTCGGAAAAATACTTGGAGCAGTTGCTGCTGCCCTTGCGCCGCGCCAGGCTGGTCAGCAGCACCCGCGGACCCCATGGTGGATATCGTCTAGCTCGCCCTCCGGCGTACATCACGCTAGTCGAGATTGTCCAGCTCATGCAGGGCCCGCTGACGTTCTGCGACTGCCCTTCCAGGCGGTGTGGGGAATGTGTAAGCCCATCCTTGTGGCAATCCCTAGAGGACTGTCTAGAAAGCAGCATCGCCTCCATTACCCTGGCCGACGCCATCGCCGACCACCCGCGGGCCGTGCCGAAGAGGATGGTTTTGGGACCCACGTGGGTACAGGATGGTCTGGGAATCTGACGTTGAGGGAGAGCGGCTGCCGAGTCGTCTTCCTTCCTCTTCTTCATAAAAAAACAAGGCCGTACGGATTGTGTACAGCCTTGCAGCGCACGAGTTCGCCGATAAGCCGAGTTCTGTCGTGAACGATCATTTATCTGGGATGCTCGTTGCCGAACACCTCAAGCGACCTACCCGGGAAGTCAGCGAGCAGCCTCATCCTCCCCCTATTCGGTCTTGCTGCGGGTGGGGTTTACCAAGCAGACCAGTCACCTGGCCTCTGGTGCGCTCTTACCGCACCGTTTCATCCTTACCCCGCTGACGCAGGGCGGTTTGTTTTCTGTGGCACTTTCCTTAGGGTCGCCCCCACTGGACGTTATCCAGCACCCTGCTCTATGCAGCTCGGACTTTCCTCAGACAACGCCTTTCGGACTGTTGCCCGCGATCGTCTAGCCAACTCGCATGTCGGACTCTGATTATATCATGCCGTCAACGAAATGCGACAACCAAATTCCGTCTCTCTTAGCGTTTTTGCCCGCGGATCGCATCAACCGCCAGCCGATCAGCGGCTTCATTGTACGCATCGCCTGCGTGGCCGCGCACTTTAATCCATTCCACGTGCCGTGCCATGGCCAACTGGCGCAGTGTCCGCCACAAATCTTGGTTTTCCACTGGTTGACCTTTGGCGTTTTTCCAACCGCGCCTTTCCCAGCCGGCAAACCAATTTTGCTGAAACGCATTAATCACATAAGCCGAGTCACTATGTATTTTGACGCGTGCACCGTCCGGTGTATGCCGCAACGCTTCGATGACGGCCGTCATCTCCATCCGATTGTTGGTGGTTTTCGGATCAAAGCCAGAATAGCTCGGCCCGTCGACAAATACGCAGGCCCAACCGCCCGACTGTCCGCCCGGCGCTTGATTGTTCTGACATGCTCCATCCGTATAAACGCGGTATTCGTCCGCCATTCCATCGCCGCTTTCTGATTTAGGGTTCGAGGTGTCTTAGTTCGCTATTCAGCCAAGCCATCTCCTGTTGGGACCGCTCCGTCAGCCGCTGAACCTGGCGGCGGGCTGTCTCGTCTTTCAACCAGTCCCCATAATGCGCCGAGGATCGAAATTCCTGTGGCAAAAATAGGGCATCCTCCGGCAACGCCTGCGGTCGCTCCTCGTATGCATCCACAAGCCAGAGGGGATAATAACGCCGGCGATACTTCACTAAGTCTGCCTTAAGAATGCGCCATCCTTGGACGGCGATGGCACGGTGCAACGCAAACAATCCTTGAACCGGCTGGAGGGCAAAATGCGGCCGGCTAGTCATTCGATGCCGGTTCGCCAATATCTCCAGAATCGTGTCTGAACCCATTCCTGAAATGACGACTAAGTCCAGCGGAGAGTCCAAAAGCGGTTCCAATCCATCACCTTGCCGCACTGCCACACGTGTCCCCGCCAGGTGTTCGGCCAGCTCTTGAAATCCGCCGGAAGAAAGCTCGGTCGCTACCACATCATGGCCGTCCTCCACCAACGCACGCGCCAAGCGTCCGTGGTGGGCACCAATGTCGGCGATGCGGACATACGGATGGCTCCACTCCCGGAGCATCGCTAAACGGGGTTCTAATCGACGAATACAGGAACCTCCCGGACCTCGAGTGCCGCCAGATAGCAGTCTTGGCAGAGTGGGACGTAGTTGCTTTCGCCGACCACCACCTGCCCGGTTTCTGAACTGACGCGGTGGGAGACGAAGGCATCCGCAGACTGGCACGCGGCACAAAAGGCATGAAATTTCACGACCTCGTTGGCGATGCACATCAAGTCGCCCATGTATCCAAAAGGATTCTCCAAATAATCCTGGTCTAACCCGCCGATCAACACCAGCTTGCCCTCTCTCCGCCACGCCTTCGCCACATTCACAAGCTCTTTGGAAAAAAATTGTGCTTCGTCGACGGCGACAACATCCGCGCTCGCCGGCGTAAGGTCCGCCATAGCCCCAGGCGTACCCGGAGGGACCGACGATACGCTTAAGCGGGGATGCGGAGGAAGACGCCGCTCCAGATCGCGGTCGCTTCCCCGTGTCGCGCTGGATGGGTAAAATACCTGTACCTGATGCCCTTGTGCGAGACTTTCCATGACAAGACGCGCCAACTCTTGTGATTTCCCCGAAAACATTTCACCTGTGATAACCTTCATCAATCCTGCCATGTCCGCCTGCCTCCTGTTGCCAGACTTCGACAGATTACCGGATTATTCCTCCGCCATTGGAACGTCCGCCGCGAAATACGCAAACCCGCATGAAACAAGGGAAATAAGCACCCGTTGACTTCTGTTCAATGCCTTGACGGCCGTCGCAGCCACATGCTATACTTGCCGTTGTCGGTGACACTCCTCGATAGCTCAATTGGTAGAGCACCCGGCTGTTAACCGGGTGGTTGCAGGTTCGAGTCCTGCTCGAGGAGCCATTTTATTTGTCAGTACAGCTTTTGCTGGGGCCCATAGCTCAGCGGTAGAGCTGCCGGCTCATAACCGGTTGGTCGTAGGTTCGAATCCTGCTGGGCCCACCAACCGTTCTCGACAAAGGAACAGTCGAACGTTACAATAATTATTTGCAAGTGAAATGGGCGCGTAGCTCAGTTGGTAGAGCACCAGACCCACATTCTGGTGGTCACAGGTTCGAGTCCTGTCGTGCCCACCATTTCAAACCCGTTCAAGTAATTGGACGGGTTCTTTTTGTGAAATCGCGGGCCTTGCCGGCTTACAGGCGTAACCCCACCCGTTGTTGCGCTGCAAGAGTCGACAGTGTCTGTAGGAACACGAGCACAGGCGGTGACCAAACTCGTCTTTTAAGTCAAATGAGCCGGATGCCCGAACAGCAATCCTCCCGCGCCACCGCCCTTGATACTTTCCGGTGGCGACGTCGACCCTCACCAGGTCGCCGCTTCGAAATCCGAAATATTGCCTTTTGCGCTTCCTCCACCGCCATGGAAAACCGTGCCGATCTACCCCCGCCATCTGCCGATTGCCTCGGCCCACCGCGGAATGCACTTCCACAACAGTCGTGCAAATCCGCTCTACGAGAGCGTTGCCTACCGCCACTGCGTCATAGTAATGGGTCTTCGGAAGATGGAGGACCCGTGAGCGATTAAACTTGGTGTCTGCCCCGTTGCCCACTTCTACATCTAGTTTCGTTGCCCGCAAATGCTCAAGAAAACGAAGGCGCGTCATGTTCATGGCCGCAGCGTCGTATAGCGGTCGTTCGAGGTGTTCCATGACGCGGGCGACGTTTCGGGCGCGAATGGCGTCGAGAGGCCGCCCGGACACCTCGAGCTCGGTTACCCACTTACTCGGCTGGCTATTCCCCTTTGCCTTGTTACAGGCCACACACGCCACAACTAAGTTTGAGAGTCTATCAGTTCCATGCGGCCCCCGCTCCGGATGAAGAGGCACCACATGGTCAATATTGAGGACAGGGTCGCCAGAGTGGCCTTGACAGTACACACATTTGCGGTCAAAAACACCGAACAAGTACTCCCGAAGCGCATATCCGCCACGCGTCGCCGGCGCATAGCCTATCTCGGCCGCATCCTTCAGGGTGTGGGGGTCAAACATCGCGATCTCCACTGAAATGGTGGAAATGGGTAGGCGCCTCCGCATAGCCTCTACCCACTGCGTCTGCTCTTGTTCAAGCGCTCGGATGGAAGGTGGCAACGCCTCCATGCGCCATAAGGCAACTGTTTCCAGTCGACAATTGCGGCATAACTTCCGTCTATGCTGAGCATTGCTCCCACATCCCAAACATCGTGCCGGTCGGCGATTGTGAAAACGGCACTCACGGTATCGTGTCTTCCGAGACCTGCGGCTGCGGCGCAGTATGCGGCGCCTTTCGATTCGCTTCCTAATATCGGTGCGATGGTGTACTTCATACAGTCCGATGACTGATCCGCCGCGAACAACGGCCGCGCCGGTAAATTCCGTTCCAGGGTCCAGCTTCAAACAAAGGGGCTGGACTTCGGATGTATCGATGGTTCGATCTTTCAAACGTATTGTGAACGGAACCATTCGGTGAACCACAGCGCGGCCACGCTCGAGCAGGAGACGGGCCCGCTTTTCTGAACACGGCATCAGCGGATTCTTGCGCCTGTCTAGAACATATACCATTCTATAACCTCCCCTTACGGGGCTTGTGACGTGCCCGCCCTGCCAAGGCGCGCATCTCTCCTAGCTAATGTTCGAAGGGCTTGTCTTGTGCGGCACACGACTCGCTTCGCCTCTGCTTGCTTTTAATGCCGTACCACAGAGCCAGGGACTGGAGAAGCATCCCGGGGTGTGATCACCCTCCCAACGTAGCGTGGTCATATCGCGTGGCGAGCTCCCACGCTCAAGCGGGCCGCAGCATCCAGTGAAGGACTCATTTCCCGGGAGGCCTGCGGCATTCAAGAGGTCGCTGGGGTGTTATGGCTGCATCACCTAAAGCATACATTTGTTTTCTTAACCATTCAAACCCTGCATCAGCACTTTCGAACGACAGGGAGCGACATCACTCCTCGAAATGCACAAGACGCAAAAGAACAGGGGGCGAATTCGCAATCAAAATTCGCCCCCTGCCGATAGTCGAGACGTTAGAAGTTCAACCACGTTCGTGCTGTCAGGGTAATGTGCTTAGTCACCCCATTAACCGTCACCGTAACCGGTTCCGGCAGCATTCCGGGCTGCTTTTGCAGGAGAATGTGATGGATATTCACGCTCGATGGCAGCCACGCCGTCGCCACCACTGTACCCGTAGAAGGCGGCTCGGAGGTATTGAGTCTCCCGGGCAAATTCATGTGGGCGCCTAGCTCTTCTTTGTTCAACGTTGGATCGGTCGTGGGCTGGACGTAACTGTCGATGCCCATGGGCGGCGTGTTGTCCCCGCCTGCTGCGCTACCAGTCATGCCGATCATATTGGAACCGTTGGGAAAGAACACGGTTACCCACGAGTGATACGGCACTGTCAGGTAGGGGGGCGTTTGCTGCACGATAGCTGGGTCGGTCCAGTGAATGGTGACGGTCTCCAAGTTCTTGCCGTTTTCGGTCTTGATGTTGACGTTATAGGACTCCCGCACCCAATAGTTGTCCTTGTGTCCCAGCAGGTTTTGGTCCACCACTTCGACGAAATCGCCGTTGACGTGGGCCGGAATAACTCCGCCCCATCCTTGGGACACGGCGAACTTCTCGGCGACGGGGTTATTAAAGTAAAACATCACGTCTTCGTTGTGGAGTGCCTGTCCGAAAGTTCCAGCCACCTTCAAGAGCTCGGAGAGATGGCCATGAAATACCTTATGCATCAGTTCTTTCATCATGGTTCCGATAAAGAGTTTACGCAGATTGGACGGTAATGCCTGACCCTCCGCCATGTACTCCATTTCGTAGTTGGCGTTTTGCTCCGTCAAATGGATGGTCTTGCCCCGAATAGTCGGCACGTTAAGCCCGCCCACATCGCCAATCAGGCCATCTACGAACCAAGTGTCGATGAAGGCCATGCCATTGATGTGGGGCGCGCCGGGAATGGAATCATAAAACTGATAAAAGGTGTGGACCGTCTCGGGAACATCCGGCACCGGAGCTCCTGGAATGTTCGCTATCGAGGTATTGGTGTCCCGCAGATGCCAGTACTTCACGGGCAAGTAAGTGCCTACAATCAGCGGGGCTGGCGGCTGGTATGTTACCTTGGTGTCCAAATTCTGGATGTTTTGAGAATGGATTTTGCCCAGCTTGCCATTGTCAAATGGCACATAGGCATAGGCCGTCATGAAGCCTCCGGTGGCTCGCAATTCTCCGCTGTTCTGAAAAATCAGCAGGTATTGGGAAGGATTGAACATGCCTAGTAGTGATGCCAAAATTGGATGGGGTCCGGTCATAGTCGGTGTAAACTTGAGCAGCGTCGTGCTAATAGCCCGCAGCGTCCCCACACTCAGCCCCTTGTTACGCAACAGAGTGGGCATACGGTTAGGATTCATCAACTGAATGCTGTGGTTGGCCTGGTACATCTCCGGCAGCAGTTGGCTCATCAGTTGACCCGATTGAGACACGGCTTGGGACACCTTTTGGGCCTTCGCCGAGGCGTTGCCCGGCGAATAGATGGCGTCCATGACGGGCGGCAACACCTGTCCCAGCACATGCAAATCCAGGTGGCCGGCCGTCAAGAGGTTCATCCCATTCAAGTAGTATCCGCGGACGTAGGGTATAGCATCCAGCCAGCCCAGCAACAGGGCTTCTGTCCGCATGGCTCCCAGTGTTCCCCCCATCCGCTGAATGGTGGAAGCGAGGCCCACAAAGTTACGCGCATGATAGTCCGTCTTCAACGCCTTGGCCTCGGCACGCGCGCGAAAAGCGCCCCACCCTAAGCCGACTACGGGGATAATGAGGCCCACCAAAATTATGATCAACCACAATCGTCGTGCACGCCACCGAAACCGTCGGCGGCGGCGCGGAGGGTTCTGCTGAGATGCCATGCCAAGCCTCCCCAAGGAAAAAATCTCGGTGCATGTATATTAACGATTAGACCATCGACATTGTGGCATAAATGCCCCCGAGACGCACATCCTGAATTTATGCCAGAAATGCCGGAGATGGAGGCGTACCGCCAAAACCTTATTCGATGGGCCCTGGGCCGTACCGTGGTTGGTCTGGACGCTCCACGCCCGAAGCGGCTTAATCAGCCTGTCGACGTGGTTCGGGCGGCAATCCTAAGACGCCCCGTGGCGCGCATCGAACGGCGCGGCAAAAGCTTGGCGCTCATCCTGGGGCGGGACAATTCCGCTCCTATCCTCTACATCCATCTCATGTTGGGCGGCCGAATCCGGTTTGTACTTGAAGACCAGGAGGCCGCGGTCTCCTGCTACCTGTCCGATAATCATGCCGTCTACTTTCATGTGGGCCTGGGGCGCATCGATCTGATGGACCATACCGCCCTAGCTGCGCGGTGGGATAAATTGGGCGTGGAACCTTTGGAATCAGAGTTCAAACCGGGCCTGTTGCGGCGAGCCTTCCACGCACGCCGCCGGTCCATCAAGGCCTGTCTTACGGACCAGAACGTCGTCTCAGGCATTGGAAATGTCTACAGCGATGAAATTCTCTACCGCGTGCGTCTCTATCCCGGCACCCCCGCGAACGCTCTCGACGCGGACGATTGGGAGGCGCTAGATACCACTATACCCGAAGTTTTGTCCGAAGCGGTGACACGAGGCGGAGTCGGCGAACCGACCGACCCTGACGACAGACTGACCGGCGGTTATCGCACACACTTGCAGGTCCACTACCGGGCTGGGGCGCGCTGTGGTCTGGCCGGCACGGTCGTGAAAGAAGAGATCGCGGGACGCACGACCTATTGGTGCCCGTCCGTACAAATGCCCCGCTCTTGAGGCCATTCCAAAATTTGCAGAGCCATGGCTGACCGAGCCCGTTATAATTAAGAGGACATCCCGAAACGAGGTGAAGTCATGGCCGTACATGAAAGTTGGATTGGAAAAGCGCTGCCTCGCGTGGAAGACCGTGCCCTCATTCAAGGTCAAGGCCAGTACGTCAGCGACATTCGGTTTGACGGGCAATGGGTGATGGCTCTGGTCCGTTCCCCGCACGCGCACGCCCGCATCACGCGCATTGATACCGAAGCGGCGGCAGCCTTAGAAGGCGTTCGAGCCGTCATTACCGCCAGGGACATGGAGGCGATGCGGCGGGGACTGCCCGAATCGGGTCCCGTGGCCCCTCCGGCACTGGCGTATGAAGAAGTGTTCTATGTGGGAGAGCCTGTGGCCGCCGTGCTGGCTGACAACCGCTACTTGGCAGAAGACGGTGCCGATTTGGTTCAAGTGCATTACGAACCTCTTCCAGTCCTGACGTCGGCTGAGCAAGCCGCAAAAGACGAGGTTATCTTGCATCCCAGTATCGGCAGCAATGTGTTCGACGCATTTCACATCACCAGCGGGGATGGCCGCGAAGCCCTCAAGCAGGCGGACCATATCATTCGGGCGACCCTGCAGATGGGACGCGTCAGTCCCCAGCCAATGGAGCCGCGGGCCATTGCCGCATCCTACAACCCGGTCGACCAGACGCTCGTGGTCTATCACGCCACGCAATCGGTGCACCGTGCACAGGAACGCATCGCCGAAATTACGGGGTTGGACAAGGACCACGTCCGAGTCATCGCGCCCGAGGTAGGCGGAGGTTTCGGCGTCAAGAACGGCAGTTATCCCGAGGAAGCTTTGGTCACCTACCTCGCCAAGCACTTTAAGCGCCCCATCAAGTGGGCCGGCGACCGTTTCGAAGAGTTCCTCAGCACCAGTCAGGAACGCGAGCAGACCCATCACGTAGAACTGGGTTTGAATAAGGATGGCACTATCGTAGCCCTCGTGGATACATACTATCAGGACAACGGCGCCTATCCCGGCGGCGGAGCCATGGTATCCCGCAATACCGCCCGGAACTTGCCGGGCCCTTACCGTATCCCCCACATGCACATCGACGGCTACACGGTGTTCACCAACAAAGTCATGCAGAGGCCGTATCGCGGCGCAGGGCGGCCCCAGGGCCATTACATCATCGAACGCATGCTGGACCGGGCTGCGGACGAGTTGGGCTTGGACCGCGTGGACATTCGAATGAAGAACCTCATTCGGCCGGACGAATTCCCGCATCGGACCGGCACCGATTCAGTCTATGACTCCGGCGACTATCCGGCCGACTTTTCCGACCTGCTCGAGCTCATCGACGTCCCCGCATTTCGCCGTCGGCAACAGGAAGAGCGCCAAAAAGGCATCCGTTTAGGTCTGGGGCTTTCCAACTGCGTCGAAATTTCGGCGGGTTTCGGATTCGAAGGCGTACGCCTGACCCTCATGGAAGACGGCCGGGTTATGCTGGCGACCGGTGCTACCGGGCAAGGCCAGGGACATCGCACCGCGCTGGCCCAAATTGCAGCTGACGCCCTTCAACTGCCGGTTGAGCGCATTGTGGTCATGGAAGGCGATACCGCTCGCATCGATAAGGGCATCGGCACATTCGGCAGCCGCACCATCATCATGGCCGGCAACGCGGCTACCATGGCCAGTGAAGGACTGGTGGCAAAGGCCAAAGAAATGGCCGCCACCTTGCTTGAAGCCGCAGTCGACGATGTGGTGTTTTCCGAAGGCCAATTTTCAGTCCAAGGGGTCCCCAGTGTCTCGATGGATTGGACCGCACTCGCCGAACGGGTGGCGCAGACAGGAGAGACTCCCCTCTCTCACGAAGACGTCTTCTCGTCCGGCGTTGCCACCTATGGCTTTGGATCCCACGCAGCCATCGTCCGCGTAGACGAAAAAACGGGAGAAACCCGTATCGAACGCTATGTCATCGTCCACGACACCGGCAAGGTGGTTAATCCCCTTCTAGCCAATGGCCAAGTTATCGGAGGAACGGTGCAGGGTCTGGGCTCAGCCTTATACGAAGAGATGATCTTCAACGAGGACGGCCAACCGCTAACCACGTCGTTCTTAGACTATCGTCTTCCAGGCGCAGCTGAGAGTCCCGATATTGAAATCCACCACCGCGATTACCCGGCTCCGGGCAATCCCGCGGGATACAAGGGCGTCGGTGAAGCGGGCATCATCCCCTCACAAGCCATCATACTGTCGGCCGTCGAAGATGCCTTCAACGACCGCGGCCTCAAGCTGGATTTTGCTCCGGTGACACCGGCCCGTCTCTTTCAAGCCTTAACAAGGGAGGAAACCAAGTGAAGCCTCCGGCCTTTGAATATGTATGTCCAGCCAGTATTGCCGAGGCACTGGAAGCCTTGGCCGCCCGTGACGACGCCAAGGTGCTGGCAGGCGGTCAAAGTCTCATTCCCATGATGAACATGCGCCTGGCACGACCCGGTCTCCTGGTTGACATTAATCGTGTTCCTGAACTGGCAGCGATCCAGGATGAGGGCGACACGCTCCAAATTGGCGCATGA